>JBIIGP010000092.1:0-7246 GCA_044236415.1 Acidimicrobiales bacterium
TAGTCGTAGGCCTCGGGGCTTTCGAGCAATTGACCGAGGATCTCGTAGTAGCGACTGGCCGACAACTCAAAGCGCTCTTGAATGAGAGTTTCTTTGGGTCCGGTTTCGTGCCACCAACTGCGCTCGAAATCGAGGATTGCCCTGTCGCGTTCTGTGAGTTCCATCGGGGCCGATGTTCGTCTGCGAATCGCTCCAAAGCAAGCACCCTCACCACAATTCTCAGTTGACAAACGCGGCACGCGTCTGACCGGCCATTTCACCCAACCGATAGGGTCGCGCTGGGTAGTAAAGGGGGAGTCATGGGACCACTCGAAGGCGTCACAATCATCGAACTCGCGGGGCTTGGGGCGTTGCCGTACGGCACCCTCAAACTCGCCGACATGGGTGCAGACATCATCCGCGTCCATCCGCTGCACGAAGTTCCGTCGGGCGACAAGCCGACTGAGCGCTACAGCGAGTTCGATCGAGGCCGCCGCTCAATTGCTATCGATCTCAAATCCCCCGAAGGCGTCGAACTTCTCAAGACACTCGTTGAGAAGGCCGATGTGTTTTGTGAAGCGTTTCGCCCCGGCGTATGCGAACGACTCGGCATCGGTCCCGAGGAACTTATGGCTCGCAACCCGAAACTTGTCTACGGCCGCCTTACCGGTTGGGGCCAAGAAGGTCCGCTTTCGCACACCGCTGGCCATTCACTCAATTACGAGGCCATGACTGGCGCAATCGGTTCGATCGGCTCTGAAGGCATGCCCCCCGTTCCCATGTTGCAGGTGTTCGGCGACTTTGCCGGCGGCGGTCTGCACCTTGCGTTTGGTGTGGTCTGCGCACTCTTTGAAGCGCAACGATCGGGCAAGGGCCAGGTGATTGATGCCGCAATGGTCGACGGCGTGATGTCGATCTTCCAGGTTTTCTACGGGATGACGCGCACCGGATTTCACACTGGCCCAGTGGGCACCAACCTTTTCGACGGCGGTGCGCCCTTCTACAACGTCTACGAAACATCCGATGGAAAGCACGTCACCGTTGCGCCAATCGAAGCGAAGTTCTACGCGCAACTTTTGGACAAACTCGGGATTGATCCCGCATCGCTCCCCGACCAAAACGACATGAATGGATGGCCAGAGATTCGTGCTCGGTTTTCCGAGGTCTTCCTCACGAAGACTCGCGACGAATGGTCAGCACTACTCGAAGGCACCGACGTCTGTTACGCGCCAGTGCTTTCGTTCGCAGAAGCGGAACAACACCCCCACAACGTTGCCCGCGGCAATTTCGTGCCGGTTGAAGGTTCAGTGCCGCAGTTACTGCCCGCGCCGCGACTTAGCCGCACACCTGGCGGTTTGCGCCCGACCTACGCGTACCCGGGTTGCGATACCGAATCGGTTCTCGCTGAATTTGGCGTTGCCGACGACGCAATCAGCGCCCTCGCCGCAAGCGGCGTTATTGCTTGGTGAGAGCCCGAGGAGGGAATCGAACCCTCGACATCCTGTTTACAAGACAGGTGCTCTGCCGACTGAGCTACCCGGGCGGAAACGGAGAGGCTAGGCGACGCGAATGAGTCGCTCCACACCGGTTCTCCACCGACACACTCCGAGGTTGAAAGAGGTGGAGGTGAGGAGAACTAACCGTTGTTCAACCAGCAGCAAGTTCCGCAGAAATCTCTGCCTCGAGCTCGTGCTTGAGGACCTTGCCGGTGGCGTTATACGGGAGGGCATCGCGGAAGATCACGTGTGTAGGGACCTTGTAGCGAGCAAGTTCCGCGCTCACCCATGTCTTTACGCCCTCGCCATCAAGCACTGAACCAGGCTTGAGGACGACCACCGCGGCAACTTCCTGGCCGAGCTGATGATGTGGAACGCCGACAACTGCGACTTCGGCAACCTCAGGGTGTTCTTCCAAACGATGTTCGATCTCGATCGGGTAAATGTTCTCGCCGCCGCGAATGATCATGTCCCGCATTCGGCTTTCGAGATAGAGCACGCCATCGGCGATACGGCCATAGTCGCCGGTGCGATACCAACGACGGTCATCAAGCGCTTTTGCTGAAGCTTCTGGATTGTCCCAATAACCGAGGAACACCACCGCGCCGCGAATACAAATCTCGCCAACCTCGCCGTCTTCGACAACATTGTCGTTTTCATCACGAATCTCGAGTTCACACATCGACTCGACGGTGCCCACCGATGATGGCCATTCATCCATTGCAATACCGCCTAAGCGAGAACCCGAACCAAGGGTTTCGCTCATTCCGTAGCCAACGCCTAAGCGTGCTTGCGGCAACTTCTTTGCCATCAGGCGAAGCAGTTCAGGTGAATACGTTGCGCCACCACCGCCAACAACTGTGACACTTGACGTGTCGTACTTGTCGAAGTCGGGATGTTCAAGCAAGCGCCAGAACTGTGTTGGGACTGCGCTCCAACCTCCGACGGAGTGTTCCTGTGTGAGTTCAAGATGCGTGGTTTCGCTCCAGGAACCGACCGGCGGAAAGACCAGCTTTGATCCCGTGTAATGCGCGGTAATCAACGGCACGACACCGGAAACATGAAAGAGCGGACCAACCATGATGCTGGAAGGCTGCTTCGGCGCAGGTGCACCAACTACTGGCGCTGGTTGTGGTGCAAGCACAGCTCCAACGGCGCCTGCGAGCGTGGCGGCACTTGGGAAGTGGACGAAGTTTCGGTGCGAAAGGCATGCAGCTTTCGGTCGACCAGTTGTTCCACTCGTGAAGAGCAGCACCGCGGGATCATCTTCATCGATCGCAGCAGTTGGAAGCGACGGATCATCAGCGCGCGCAGGTCCAAGCAGATGATCAAGTTCCGAAAGATCATGAACTTCAACATCGTCAGGCAAGCCCGCTTCAAGGAGTCGCTTCATTCGCGGGCCATCAGCAAAGACAAGGCGTGGTTTCGAAAGTTCAATGCCGTGCAGGAGTTCGGCGGGTGTCCACCAACCATTGAGGCTGGAAACGATTGCTCCGCTCGCCAATGTTGCCCACCAGCCAATGACGTACGACGCCACGTTCGCTGACGCGAAAGCGACACGATCGCCCTTCACAACGCCGCGCTCTGCGAACCACGCCGCGACCCGTGCCGTCGATGCCTGCACATCGTTGAACGTCAGGGTGATGTCGGGAAAGACCAGATTGGGAAGATCACCGTGGCGAGAGGTGAAGGCAGTGAGGACTTCACGAATGTTCCCGAGACGGTTCTTGAAGACTTTGCAGTCGACCCCAAGCACCGACTCGGTGGTGATCTCAAAGGGCGCTCCGGGCGCAAACAGGACGTCGGCTCCAGCCGGCGGTTCCCAGATCCATGTCGTTCCAGCCATTGCGTTCTCCCCTTGCATGCGAGTCAAGTGATGGTTGTCGGGTTCAAGGCCTAGCGCAACTACCCCCTACGACGGCCCGGAGCCCCTGCTCCCGGTAGCGTCCCGACATGAGCATTTTGGGGAATCGGGTCGTTCGGAAAGAAGATCCAGCGCTGCTGACAACGGGTGGAACGTACGTCGACGACATCGCAGTCGACGGCGCTCTTCATGTTGTTTACGTCCGGTCGATGGTGGCCCATGGCGACATCACCTCGATCGACGTCACCGAGGCACGCACTGCGCCAGGCGTGGTTGATGTCGTGACGAACGCTGATCTCACTATCGGCGAAATCAAACCGTTCATGTTGCTGAATCAGTTACTCACTCGCCCGGTCTTGGCCCGTGATCGTGTTCGCTATGTCGGCGAACCAATCGTTGCCGTGGTGGCCGAGTCACGAGCCGAAGCCGTTGACGCCGCCGAGCTCGTCGTCATCGATATCGAGTCACTTCCGGTGATCATTGATCCGCGTGACGCGCTCGCAGATGACGCCATTCATCTCTTTCCGCACGTCGCCACAAATGTTGCGATGCAGTCCGACCACAACGGTGAGCCGGTTTCATTCAGTAATTGCGATGTTGTGGTGACGCAAACCACGGTGAACCAACGTCTTGCACCTGCGCCGATCGAAAATCGAAGCGCCATTGCATGGTGGGAAGATGGACGATTGGTTCTCGAACTTGGGTGCCAAGGTACGCATCCGATCCGCAACACCGTTTCGGAGATTTACGGACTCGAACACGATCAGATGCGCGTGATCTGTCCCGACGTTGGTGGCGGTTTCGGAGCGAAAGCACATGCTGCTCCCGAAGCCGTTGTGCTTGGCGAGCTCTCGCGTCGCACGGGACGACCCGTTCGATGGACCGAAACCCGTTCCGAGAACATGACCGGCATGGGGCACGGTCGCGGTCAGATCCAAACCGTCACCTTGGGCGGAACGAAAGACGGTGACCTTCTCGCCTACAAAATCGAGATCCTCCAAGACGCTGGCGGCTACCCCAACATGGGAGCCATCCTTCCGTACGCCACACGAATCATGGCGACTGGTGTCTACGACATTCCCGCAGTCGAGGTGTCTTCAAAGTCCGTCGCCACCAACACCACTCCAACCGGCGCGTATCGCGGCGCTGGTCGACCCGAAGCAAGCGCCGCTCTTGAACGCGCTGTCGATCTTTTCGCCGACGAAGCTGGCCTTGATCCTGCCGAAGTTCGTCGCCGCAATTTTGTACAACCCAGCGCGTTCCCATTCACAACTCCAACAGGAACGATCTACGACAGTGGCAACTACGAAGAGTCCCTTGATCGTGCACTCGCTGCTGCCGGTTACAGCGAACTGCTTGAGGAACAAGCCCGTCGGCGTGCTTCAGGTGACCGCCGATTGATGGGCATTGGCATCGCCACCTATGTCGAAATCACCGGTGCTGGGGTTGGGAGTGAATACGGGTCAGTTGAAGTGCTGGCCGACGGAAGTGCACGTGTCGTTACGGGGTCGAACCCCTACGGCCAAGGCCACATCACGTCGTGGTCAATGCTTGTCTCTGATCAAACCGGTATCCCCCTCGACCGAATCGAAGTTGTTTACGGCGATACCGATCTTGTTCCCACAGGCGAAACGACCGGAGGCTCACGCTCGCTTCAGATCGCCGGAAGCGCCGTTTTCGATGCAACTGGCAAAGTTGTCGAGATTGCCCGCCAACGCGCCGCCGAACTTCTCGAGGCCAACCCGGCCGACATCGTGCTCGATAGAGACTCTGCCCGATTCCACGTCGCAGGCACCCCCGCAGTGAGTCTCGGCTGGGAAGACATCGGGGCGACATCAAGCGACGAAGCCAACCAGTTGTTCGCTCTCTCCGATTTCACCGCGAGTGGGCCAACCTTCCCGTTCGGAACACATGTTGCCGTCGTTGAGATCGATTCCGATACCGGCAAGGTTGAACTTCGTCGCATGATTGCTTGCGACGACGCTGGCGTCATCCTCAATCCGCTCTTGGTCGATGGCCAGGTGCATGGCGGTCTCGCCCAAGGAATTTCGCAGGCGTTGTTCGAAGAGGTTCGGTACGACGAAGACGGAAATCCGTTGAGCACCACCTTGCTCGATTACCTCATGCCGTCAGCAGCAGAGTTTCCGCAGTTTGAGCGCGTGGAACTCGAAACGCCATCACCTATCAATCCTCTCGGAGCGAAGGGGATCGGCGAATCGGGAACGATCGGCTCCACGCCAGCGGTTCAAAACGCTGTGGTCGACGCGGTTTCACACCTTGGTATTCGCCACATTGATATGCCGCTCACTCCCGAACGAGTGTGGCGCGCGATCAACGGACTCTGACTTGCGCTGACAACGCAAGCTGCATGCAAAGGGCAGTTAGTCGACGTTCGCTGTTGCGAGTCGACGACGCGTGACTTCGTAACAAGCAAGTGCCCCTGCAGCCGAAACATTGAGTGAAGCCACTTCACCAAGAAGCGGGATACCAGCGACGGCGTCGCAACGCTCACGGACGAGACGTGAAAGTCCCTTGCCTTCGGCGCCCATCACGAGGCATACCGGTTCGTCGGCAACCGTGAGGTTGAAGAGATCGGTGTCGCCACCCATATCGAGACCGACAACCCAAACGCCTGCAGCCCGAAGTTCGCTGATCGCGTTCGGCAAACCGCCAACGAGCGCCATCGGCAGATACTCGACGGCGCCAGCGGCTGACTTCGTAACGGTCGGGGTGATGTGCACCGCACGATGTTTCGGAAGCACAACGCCCGTAACGCCCGCGCATTCAGCTGATCGGAGCAGGGCGCCAAGGTTTCCAGGATCAGTAACGCCATCCATCGCCAACAAGAACGGCGGTGCACCGTTGGCACTCTTTCGCTTGGCGAGATCAAGAAGATCGTGATCTTCAAGTTCATCGGCTCGGGCAACAACACCTTGCGGTGACTCGGTGCGAGCAACGCTGAACAACTTGGTGCGGGTGACTTCACGCACCGGAATCTTCATGTCTTGGGCGAGTTCGATGATGTCGAGCAGCGTGTCGTTGTTTTCCTGCTCCTCAGCCACCATGACTTCTCGCACACGACGGCGTCCGGCGAGCAGCAACTCGCGCACGGCTTGACGGCCTTCGACCTGATCGCCACCAAGTCCACGAGGAATTGCTTGACCGCGTGCAATCGGACGATCGCCTTCGCCGCGAGCTCGTCGGGTACCGCCGGGACGATCGGCCTTTCGAACTGAAGCGGCAGCGTGACGCGCCTGCTTCGCCTCAACGGCCTTCTTGGCCGCCGAAGACATCGGCTTCGCACCCTTCGCGGCACCCTTGGTGGGTGCTGCTGCCTTCGGCATTGCGCCACGTTTTGCCGCTGGAGCACGTTTGGTACCACCGCGAGGTGGGGCCGCCTTACGACTCGACTTCGGGCCGGCAGCTTTTCCGCGCGGACCACCCTTCGATGACTTTGGTCCCGATGACTTCGGACCTGATGACTTCGAACCCTTTGGCGACTTTCCGGGGCTGCGACCACCGCGTGCCGGGCTCATCGCTCGACCACCGCAACAGCGAAACACGCAATACCTTCGCCACGACCAATTGCGCCAAGCCCCTCGGCACGATTTCCCTTCACCGTGACCGGAGCGCCGACTGCGCCAGAAAGTCGCTCAGACATTTCCTCGCGACGTGTAGCCAACTTTGGGCGCTCGCACACCACAGCGGCATCGACATTGCCTGGTTCAAAGCCTGATTCTCGTACGAGCCGTGCGACCTCGCTGAGCAGACCGATGCTGTCAGCACCCGCCCACTTCGGATCAGTATCGGGAAAGTGCTGGCCGATATCGCCGAGGCCGGCCGCGCCAAGCAATGCGTCGGCACAGGCATGAGCCACCACATCGGCATCGCTGTGGCCCACTAACCC
>JBIIGP010000093.1:0-7128 GCA_044236415.1 Acidimicrobiales bacterium
GGCCGGATCGGCGTCATTCCGCCGCCGTTGCCCGGCGAGTCGAATTGTCATTGGGTCCGAAAGCAACGCGGCCAGTGCTCGCCGCTGCACTCCTGCACGATTGCGGAAAGGTGGCATCGGGTCTGCGCACTCCGGGTCGAGTCGTCGCGACGGTGCTTGCTGTCAGTGTTGTGAAATCTGAATCGGATGTTTCACGATGGTCATCGTCGGGTTCGTCGTGGAAGCGTTCGGTCGGGATCTATCGACGACACCCCGAGATAGGAGCAGCGATGCTCTCCGATTCCGACAGTGATGTTCTTACAGTTACGTGGACGAAGGAGCATCACCTGCCATCTGCAGCGTGGACCCTTGATCCAGCAATTGCTTGCGCGTTGCACGAGGCTGACGACGACTGAGCAAGACACCGTCGCGTTGGTGGCGGTGTCGAGTTGGTGCCGGTGTTTGTCTGGGATCGCCTGAGTGCATCGGCGAGATCGTTGTACTGGTGCGGGTCAGCGGAGTGGCACCAATTGCCAGCCCTGCCCGTCTAACCTCGTGGGCGTTCAGTCCCGCTGGGCACCCCCTCATCATGATTACTCTCGAAAACGTCACCAAGACCTACAAGAACTCGACCGTTGCATTGCGCGACGCCAACGTCGAGATCGCCAAGGGCGAATTCGTCTTCCTCGTGGGTGCCTCAGGGTCTGGAAAGTCGACCTTCATTCGGCTTCTCAACAAGGAAGAGACTCCGGAACAGGGCCATATCTATGTGGCCGGTAAGGACATTGGCGGACTCTCCAGTTGGAAGATTCCCTATCTGCGCCGCAACATCGGCTGCATCTTTCAGGACTTCAAGCTTCTTCCGACCAAGACGGTTTTTGAGAATGTTGCCTTCGCCCTCGAGGTCATCGGTCGGCCTCGCAGTGTGATCGAAAGTCAGGTTCCGGCCATTCTCGACCTTGTAGGGCTCGGCCATAAGTCCGACAGTTTCCCTACGGAACTCTCGGGTGGAGAACAGCAGCGAGTCTCGGTCGCTCGAGCATTCGTGAACCGTCCGCTCATTCTTCTGGCCGATGAACCAACAGGAAACCTTGATCCAGCGACATCGGTCGGCATTATGAAGTTGCTCGACCGCATCAACAAGACCGGTACAACCGTGGTTATGGCCACCCACGATCGTGGCATCGTCGACACCATGCGTCGACGAGTGATTGAAATTGATCGCGGTTCCATCGTTCGCGACCAGGCGCGCGGCGTCTACGAATAGGACGATCCGATGCCAGTCAAGTTTGATTATCTCGTCCGCGAGACCACTTCGAATCTCGGACGTAACGTCACGATCACGCTCGCGTCGATCATGACGGTTGCGGTCTCCCTCGCGTTGGTTGGTGCATCGCTCATGCTCCGATCCGGCGTGGAAAATGCCACAAAGCGCTGGCAGGGCGGCATCGAGTTCGTTGTGTTCTTGCGAATCGACGCCACGCAGCAACAGATTGATTCGCTACAGAACGATCTGGATCAAAGCCCTGAGGTCTCAAAGGTCGTCTTCGTCGATCAGCAGCAGGCGTACAGCGAGTTCAAGAGTCTCTTCGCCGATTCACCTGAACTCATCGACAGCGTGACAGCCGAAGATCTCCCGCCCTCGTTCAGGATTGAACCGGTGAATAAGGACGTTGACGCGGTTGAATCACTTGGTCTCACCTTTGAGGGGCGTTCAGGTGTCGACCAGGTTGTGTTTGCCTCCAAAACCATTCGGCTTATTCAGCAACTCTCGAGTCGACTCACCGTCGGTATTTTTGTGATCGCCGCATTCCTTTTGGGAGCAGCTGGTCTCCTCATTCTCAACACCATTCGAATGGCGATGTTCGCCCGTCGTCGTGAAATTGAAGTGATGAAACTCGTCGGCGCCACTAACTGGTTTATTCGAGTGCCGTTCATGCTGGAAGGTCTCATCCAAGGTTTGGTTGGTGCATTCGTGGCGATCGGCGCGCTCGCAGCGTTTAAACCGTTCTTCCAAAAGTGGTTGCCAAGCGCACAGGACATCCCCTTGGTCGGTGGCTTCCAGGTAAGCGGCGGCGAGATGACCGTTATCTTCATCACGCTTGGAGTCGTCGGCATTGCAATTGGTGCAATCGGCGCCGGTATCGCTGTTTCTCGATTCCTCGACGTCTAAGCCGACAACTTCTTTGGCTGCAGCCGAGCGCCATTGGCGTCGGCTCGTGAATTAGCCGACGAAGGTGGAGTCGTGTGGATGCGCGATGCCCGTTGCGACGTCGTAGAGGAAGCCAGCGATTGCTGTGCCCACCGGAAGATAGGGGCAGGTCCGCACCGCTTCGATATCCGCATCGAGCGCTGCAACCTGATCGCCGATGAGGTGGAAGTCAACGTTGTCGGGATCGGAGCCAGTTGCGGCAAGGACCTTGGCCCGCAGTCCTGGAAGATCGATCTTGGCGGCGCCACAGTCGGTGTGGTGGACGATTGCGATGCGATCAACTTCAAGTTGGTTCACTGATTTGATGAGCGAACGAAGCATGTCCGGCGTGATTCGAGCTCCGGCGTTGCGCATGACGTGGATATCGCCGGCCTCGAATCCAAAGATGGAAAGAGGATCGATCCGGCAATCCATGCAGGTCACGACAGCAAGGTGCTGTTGAGGAATCGGCGAGAGCGAAGCATTAGGGAAGTTGGCCGCGTATGCGTTGTTCCCATCGACAAGGTCCTTGAATGAATCCACGGCGGTGATGGTAGGCGGGGAATGCGCAGCATTCGACTGTTTGCCAGAGATTCCGTTGGAATTCGAAGCAGCGGTAGCCTGAATCGGTGCAATGGGTGGACGTTATGGCTGCGGAAGACCTTGAGACGGGTCAGATAGTGACGGTCGAACGCGAGGGTGGCGACGTCGTGGTCTGGCGGACTGCATTAGGTCACACAGTGGCGTGCGACGCGAGATGTCCTCATCAATGGGCTCACCTTGGCACCGCAGGCGCAGTTGATGGCGAAGAGATCGTGTGTCTGAGCCACTTCTGGCGCTTTGATCAAGAAGGCACTGGCTCAAAATTGTCAGCAGCTGGTCGGCGCGATGAGAAGAGTCCAATCAACACCTTCGAGGTTCGCGAGAACGAAGGCCGACTGGAAATCGCAGTAAAGGACTGAGGCTGGGGGGTGGCGCCTCTTGAGCGCTTTCACTTCCTACAATGCTCAGGTTCAAGTCTTTGAAAGGACTGCAATGGCGTCGAATCCCGTTCTGAATGACAAGCGCTTCGAGCAGGTCATCGCCGAGGGCTACGGCACTTCGCCGGTCACTCGAGCGATGACCTACGGCGGCACCATGTCGGCCCTTGGCGTGATGTTTGCGATCATCTGCGTTTCGGGTTGGGTTGGCTGGTCTCAGGTGAATCAGACCACCCAAGAAGTCTTTGATGCGGCAACGCGCCAGACCGTTGTTGTCAGCACAACATCCTTCCCTGGGTGGACAATCATCGCTGCGCTTGCGGCGGTCGGCTTCGCGTTTGCCACCATCTTCAAGCCGAAGTGGGGCCCCGCCACTGCACCTCTGTATGCGCTCTGCGAAGGAGCATTTCTCGGCGCTATTTCCGCCTATTACAACCAGATGTATGACGGCATCGTCGTGCAAGCTGTGCTCGCCACTCTGAGCGTGGTTTTTGTGATGTTCGTGTTGTACGTGACGCGCATCGTGAAGGTCACCCCGAAGTTCGTACTCATCACCGTCGCAGCCACAGGCGGCATCATGGTCATGTACCTCGCCTCTTGGATCTTCTCGATCTTCGGTGCCGACATCACCTTCTGGAATAGCCCGACACCTCTTGGTATCGGTATCAGCGTGGTCATCTGCATCGTTGCAGCCATGAACCTCGCGATCGACTTCGCCTTCATCGAGCAGTCGGTTGAGGCCGGAAACACGCCTCGCCGAATGGAATGGCTTGCTGCTCTTGGCGTTACCGTCACAATTGTGTGGCTCTACCTCGAGATCCTTCGCCTGCTTTCACTGCTGCGACGCTGAGGCGAGTCAGTTCTGCGCAGTGCGGCGCTGCTTGCGGCGCCAAGCGCGTACAAAGATCGTGGTGAAGACCAAGAGAAAGATGATGCCGCCGGCCAGCAACGGCAGTGCTGCGGTGCCTTCGCCGCTTGAGTCTTCGAGTGGTTTCGATCGCTGTTCAATGAACGCGAGCCCGGGGGCAGTCCCGTTTGGGCCGATGAGCGTTGAAGTGGTCGAAACCACTGAATCGATTGTCGTCACGGTCGTCTCCACGCCATGAGACTAGGTCGGCGCACTGTCGTCGTTGATGTCGCGTGACGGGGGATTGGTCCTTCGGTTCCGCACGACGGGTCGGGCCGA
Source organism: Acidimicrobiales bacterium (assembly GCA_044236415.1). Lineage (GTDB taxonomy): Bacteria > Actinomycetota > Acidimicrobiia > Acidimicrobiales > Acidimicrobilacustridaceae > Acidimicrobilacustris. The sequence continues at coordinate 4,337 of JBIIGP010000093.1, forward strand.
GGTAAGAATCTCAGCGTGACTGGGACGGAATCGGTGGATCTCTTCACCTATGGCGATGCCAATCGAGAGCGGGCAGAGACAGTTCTTCGTCAGGCGTTTATTGCTGCCCAACTTGGTATGCCCTCTGAGGATCCTGAGACCGCGGTCGAATCGATCTGGATCATTCTCGAGGCGCTACTTGTCGAGCACCTCGCACCATCGGAGTCGATCGAGCAGATGCGCTCGGAACGACTCACTGATATCGGTACTCACTGGCGACGGATGGTCACCACAGCCGTCACGCATACGTTTGTTCTGAGCGGCGGATTTGTGCAACCAGAACCCTTGGCGGCTGCTGTTGAAGAACGCGCAGCGCTTCTCCTCAGCGGCGGGCTCTGGCACACACGACGCCCCCCTGCGCAAGGCGCTCTCGTTCTTCGGGTGCACTCTTCGCTGCAAGTCCTCGACGCAACCGCCCGTTCGGGTCAGCACCCGGGCGCCGCGGATGCAGCTGCTCTCGAAGATCTCATTGCCTATGCAACCCTCGGCGCGGTGATGGCAGGGGAGACCCTTCCGTCGGCAGAGAGCGATGCTCGAGACGCTACCGACGACACGAAGGGACGCTGGGCCAAGTCGACCGAGTCCGTTGCCGCTGCTTTTGGCATCGCTGGGGTGGAACTCATCGAAATCTCAAAAACTGGATGGGCGTGCACGGAATGTGGCTGTGTGTTTCTCGGCCGCGTCGATGCGGGCATCGCCTACCCCGACCGGTTTGCGCCAATTGGTCGATCGGGAGCGTGTGACAAGCAGACCGATTGCAGTTGTCATGCAGCACCACTGCAACGGCGGGTCCGCTGACCTTTCAGTCAATCGAACCCGCCGTGTGCGGATGAATCCAGTTGTAAGCGGAAATCAGTAAACGATGACGCCGCGGATGTTCTTGCCATCGCGCATGTCCTGGTAGCCCTCGTTGATCTGATCAAGGGTGTAGGTGCGGGTGACGAGTTCATCGAGTTTCAATTGACCGCTGCGGTAGAGGCCGAGAAGCTTCGGAATGTCATAACGTGGGTTGGCACTGCCGAAGATGGTTCCGATGAGTTGCTTCTGCTGCATAGCGAAAGCGAACAGGTTGAGTTGCACATCGTTTTCATTCATGTTGGCGACTGCGGTGAAGACCAAACGTCCACCCTTGCCAACCATGCTCATGTACGACTCAAGATCGGCGCCCTTACCTTCGCCAACGGTGACGATGACCTTGTCGGCCATGCGTCCCCATGTGAGTTCGCCAAGCAGTGCCTGGGCTTCAGCAACGTCGGAAGCCACATGCGTTGCACCGAAGTTCTGCGCTTGCTCACGCTTGAACTCGACTGGATCGAGAGCGATGACGTAGCGAGCGCCCGCAAGGTGTGCGCCTTGCACAGCGTTCATGCCAACGCCGCCGGTGCCGATAACAACGACGGTGTCGCCGGGTGCAACTTCAGCAGCGTAGGTGGCGGAACCCCAGCCGGTGGTGACGCCACAAGCGACGAGGCAAGCCTTGTCGAGGGGAAGATCTTCCTCAACCTTCACAAGCGAATTGATGTTCATCACCGAATGCTCGGCGAATGTGCCGAGGCAGCACATCGTTGCGAGGTCCGTGCCATCGAGAAGGTGGTGACGCGAGGTTCCATCTTCCTGACGACCAGAGAGAAGGTGCGCACCGTTGTCGCAAAGGTTCTGCTGACCCTTCGCACATGATGGGCAACGACCGCAGGACGGAACGAACGAGGTGACGACGTGGTCGCCGACCTTGAGTTCGGTGACGCCGGGGCCGACCTTTTCAACGATGCCGCCACCCTCGTGTCCGAGAATGATTGGGTACTGCTGCCAGCCGAGCATTTCGATGATGGCGGGGTCCATCGCCATGTCGCCGGTGACCATGTGCTCGTCGGAGTGGCACATGCCACTGGCAACAAAACGCACGAGGACCTCATTGGCCTTCGGGTCATCGAGTTCGATCTCTTCGATCTTGTACTCGGTATGAGGGGCGTACAGGACTGCGGCTCGTGTCCTCATGGGAACTCCTTGTCAGGGCGAAGGGCTGGCCTGGCGGCACAGCCCTCGCAATCTAGGCCCTCGGTCAGGCCGACGCGTCAGTCGGCACAGTCCGGGCACAATCTTCGTGCTACATTATCTTTCGAGTTGTAAATCTTATGTCGCACGTGACAAGCGAGTCCCATTTCGGAACCAAAGGGGAACCCATGAGCACTCCGATTACCAAGCGTCTTGGAATTGAATTTCCGATTTTTGCTTTCTCTCATTGTCGAGATGTGGTTGCTGCCGTTACGAACGCCGGTGGTTTTGGTGTGCTCGGCGCTCTGGCGTTCGGCCCTGAGCAACTCGAAATCGAACTCAACTGGATTGACGAACATGTCAACGGCAAGCCCTATGGCGTCGACTTCGCGATGCCAGTGAATTACATCGGTAAAGGCGGGGGAGAGGACGCATCATTTGAATCCCTCGACGCCATGATTCCTGATCAGCATCGAGAGTTCGTTGACGGGCTGTTGGCGCGGTACAACGTTCCCGAATTGCCGCCTGAATTGGAAGTTGGCCAAGTAGCTGCGGCTGGCCTGAATGTCGATGCAATGGGTCCGAGCCAGATCGAGGTTTGTCTCAATCACTCGAACGTGAAGATGATCGTCAACGCGCTCGGGCCGCCCCCGCTGTATGTCATTGAGCGGGCCCACGAAGCCGGCATGCTCGTTGGGGGCTTGGCCGGCTCGAAGGTGCATGCCGAACGTCAGGTTGCCATAGGCGTCGATGTGATCGTG
>JBIIGP010000094.1:0-7109 GCA_044236415.1 Acidimicrobiales bacterium
ACTCCTCACTCCCGTTGGGCCTGGAAAAGGCAAGTATCGAAAAGTTCTTGTGGGAACAGCCGTCGGTGCCGCTGCACTCACCACCGTTGCCGACGCACTGGCCAAGCGTGATGACGATTCAAAACTCACACGCTTCGCAAAGCGCATCCGGCCTTCGAGTGGAGTCGCTGCCGTTGCTGCTGGCGTTGTTACTGGGTCGACAACTTGGGCCGCGCGCACATCGGCAAAGCGCATGTGGAACGCGGGCGGTTCAAAGCGCGATCTCGGCACGGGAATCGCTGTAACTGCTGGCGCACTCGTCGCGTGGGATTTCATCTACTACTGGAACCACCGGATTCAGCACGAGAGCCGCTGGTTATGGGCCATTCATGTGGTTCACCATTCCAGCGAGCACTACAACCTCACCACTGCGCTCCGTCAACCAGTTGCTGATGTCTTTGGAATGTTCGTGCCCTACGGACTCATGGCCTGGCTCGGGTTCCGACCCCGCGTGATCGAAAACGCTCGAGCCATCAACCTGATCTACCAATTCTGGATCCATACCGAAGCAATTGATCGTCTCGGTAAGGCCGAGGAGATTCTCAACACGCCATCGCACCATCGCGTGCACCACGGCGCACAGCCGGAGTATCTCGATAAGAACTATGGCGGCATCCTCATTACCTGGGATCGTCTCTTTGGCACCTTCCAACGCGAAGGCGAACGAGTTCGTTATGGCCTCACCAAGAACATCGACACGTTTAATCCGCTTCGCATTGCGAGCCATGAGTACGCCGACATCATCCGTGATGTCGCCAAGGCATCAACCTGGAAAGAGCGCTTCGGTTATGTCTTCGCTCATCCAGGTTGGGGCAAGAAGCAACGGGATGAACGTGGCGAGCAGCCACTCACCCTTGCTTCGTAAAATCAGGTAGTCGTCACCGCTGAATGAGGCGGCACGCGGCCGCCTAGATGAGTACCTTCATGACGTAGTTACCTGTACCGGTTCAACCTTCGGTCATCACGCTTCACGATGGCCACATCAAGGAGTTTCAATGCCTACGAGTGCCGATGTACTTCCGCTCCTCGAGCGCTACTGCGCCGCAATGACCAGCCAGAACCGCGAAGCTTGGCTCGACTGCTTCACCGACGATGCTCGACAGGAAGACCCGGTTGGCGCTCCTGTGAATATTGGGCGCGAGGCCATCGGCAAGTTCTTCGATGAGAACGTCACTGACCTGACCCTCTCTGTTACCGCTCCCCCAATCGTTGTGGGGAATGAGGTCATCGCTTTTCTTCGCGTCGACATCATGATGGGTGATCAGAAGATGGAGCTTCCGCGCATCGTTGATCACATCCTGCTCAACGATGAAGGCACGAAGTTTGCGAGCCTTCGCGCGTTCTTCGATTACTCCGAACTACGCCCTGCTCAATAACTTCAGCCGAATTCGTGGCGGAAGGCGCGCACGACATCGGAGTACGCCTCGAGCGCTTCTTCGTACTGCTCGGGATGATTGATCGTGACGCGCAAGTCGGTCACGCCAGCTTCAATCATCGGCCGTGATGCTGCCATTGTGGCAACGAGGTCGAGGTTTCCGTCGCCGTCGCGCACCGCAGCGGCGTGACCCTGCACCTGGAACGACGGATCGCCACCGGCCTTCTCGACTGCGGCGCGCAGTTTCGGAATGGCGTTGACGAGATCGCCGCCGTCGGCACCCCACGGAATCCAGCCGGATCCGAACGCAGCGATGCGACGAATCACACGGGCGTTGATTGTTCCGCTGATCCAGATCGGCACGCCGCCCGCCTGACGAGGCTTCGGCATCTGGTGGATCTTCTCGAACGAAAGCTCGGGTGAGGAGTAGCTCGCGACCGGTTCGCGCCAAAGCAACTGGCAAACCTCAAGCGTGTGATCGAGCAATCGACCGCGATTGTCGAAATCAAGACCGCACGCGTCGTATTCCTCTTTCTGCCAACCGACACCAACACCAAGTTCGAGACGTCCGCCGGAAAGGACATCAATAGTTGCGGCCTGCTTGGCGAGCACGGTTGGAGTGCGCAACGCAGCGATGAGAATTGCGGTGTTCAGACGCACTCGTTCGGTGAGTGCACCCATTGCGGTGAGCACCGTGAGAGGTTCAAGCCAATTCCCGTCGGAATCAGTTGGCTGCTTTCCACCCGCCGAACCACCCTTCTTGGGGTCGCCGTAGGCCTCGAGATTTTCGCCGTAGGCGACGTGATCGCTGACGGCAATGCGATCGATACCCGCAAGATCGGCGGCCCGGGCTTGGTCGAGCACGTACTGGAAAGAACCGGGATCATCCTGGCGGAACGTGCGAAGTTGGATGGAGACCTGAGGCGTCGTCATGGCCTCATGCTGCCATGCCAACTCCTCCTTCGCAGATGTCGCAAAAAGCACGACGCATCGTCTAGAAAATCTCGGTGATTCCGCTCTGGGCCCAGATTGCCGGCGCTGCTGGTGCCATAGCTTCAATCACAAGTTCTTCGACCCAAACCTTGCGAATGCTCCGGGTTCGAAGCGCAGAGGGAATCGCCCCTTCGACGTGGATCTTGCTCTCTCTTTCTTCATTGGGGTGGTTCGCCTACGGCGTTTCGGTGCGCTCACCTCAGCAGATCATTGCCAACGGCACGTGGGTTGTTCTTGTCATTCCGCTCACCTGGTTCATGCTTCACAACAAACCAGTGCGCACCCGAATCGGAGCCGAGCTTCTTGTTGCGCTTGCGCTCGCATTCCTTCTTGGCCTCGGCGTTCTCAACGAGAACATTCCTGCCTACCTCGCCATGCCCGCTTCTCTTCTTGTGAACCTCCCGCAAATTCGCTACACGATTCGTCATGGTCGAGGCCCCGGCATTTCCGTCGCGGCGTGGGCGTTTCTCGCCACAAGTTCCTACCTTTGGTTCGCCTACGGAATCGGCTCAGGCGAGGTGCCTGTTGTGATTAATTCCGGAATTGCCGCACTGCTTGGCACGACAGCAGTGGTCACGCTTCTTGTTCGGCCTAGTCCGGTACAGGCATCAAGCGTCGAGACGACGAGCGATACTGACCTCGTGACCGGCGGGGTCGAGAATGTGGAAGTACCGCTCGCCCCAGACCGCATCTGACGGCGCCATCAACGGCGTGAAGCCGGCAGCACTAAACGCGTCGTAGACCAAATCGACGTTGTCAACCCAAAGAATGAATCGACCCCACACGCGCTCGGGCCGCACCCACGTCGGATCGAACTGGAGATTCAGAAACTGCTCTTCGTTCACCTTCAACGTGGTGAACGAGCCTTCCGCTCCGCCGAACACCACCTCGGAACCCAGCACCGCGTAGAACGCGACCGACGCGGCCATATCGGCCGTTACCAACGTGATGGCACTGATCGATTCCGCGTGATTCATACCTCTCTATTGAGCCACACATCGGGCGATTGCCCAAGAACGATGCGCGTCATCGCCGCTAACGTCGCCCCATGACCGGTGAGGCCGAAACCAGCACAACCTCTGCTGACCCCTCGCGCGCCTCCATTGCGCTTGTCATGATCGTCAAGGACGAGGCCCACGTCGTGACCGAAGCCTTTGACTCGGTTCGCGATTTCATCGACACCTGGTGCATCGTCGACACCGGATCCAGCGACGGCACCCAAGACCTCATTCGTTCCTACTTTGCCGAAGCTGGAATCCCCGGCGAACTCCACGAACGCGAATGGGTGGACTTCGCTCACAATCGAACTGAAGCGCTTCAGCTCTGCCGTGGACATGCCGAGTACGCGTTGATGATGGATGCTGACGATCTTCTTATTGGTGAACCCGACTTCGACGCGCTCGATGCCGACGCGTACATGATGCGCATCGGCACGAACTTCACCTACTGGCGCACACAACTGTTCAAACTCGAACGCCCCTGGGAATATCGCGGCGCGTTGCACGAATACGCGGTTTGCACCGAACCGTGTGGCCCGATCGAACGGCTTGGCGGCGAGTACCACCTTGAGTCCCGCCGACTCGGCGGACGCAATCTCGCAGAAGATAAGTACGAGCGCGACAGCGCGGTGTTGCGTGACGAACTCGAACGCGATCCCGAGGATTCTCGGACCGTTTTCTATTTGGCCCAAAGCCGAATGGACGCTGGCGACCCGCACGAGGCCTACGACCTCTACACGCGGCGTACCCAGATGGGCGGCTGGAACGAAGAGATTTTCTATTCCCATATGCAACGTGCTCGGGCGCTTCAACGAATGGGCACACCGTGGGATCGCGTGCTCACTGCGTATCTTGATGCGTGGACTACCCGGCCAACTCGCGCCGAACCTCTCGTGGAAATCGCGCGTCACTATCGATCCACCAGCGAATGGCAGCTCGCACACCTCTTCGCAGCGCGCGCAACTGACATCGGCTTTCCCGATGGCGATCTTCTCTTTGTGTCCGCTGACGCCCATAATTGGCAGGCTGCCGATGAGCGTTCGATGGCCGCCTATTACATCGGCAACTACCAAGAGAGTTTCGATGAGTGCACCAAATTGCTCAACGATTCGAAGCTTCCTCTCGACCAACGTGATCGGGTGCTTTCCAATCGCGACTTCTGCCTTCCTTACCTGCTTGCTGAGGGGCGCCTACGTCCTCTCGATGTCGTTGCCAGGCTGACTGAGCGATTCAAAACGCCTGCTCTCGACCCCACTGTCACGCTCACGATTACGACCTGTCGCCGTCGCGACCTGTTCGACAGGTCAATGGACTCGTTCCTACGCAATTGCACTGACCTCGATGCGATCGATCGTTGGATCTGCATTGACGACGGTTCGAGCGATGACGATCGCGCTGCGATGGCCGAGCGATATCCGTTCTTTGAATTTATTTTGAAGGACAACACCAACAAAGGTCACGCGCGCAGCATGGAAATACTTCGCGCCGAAGTTTCTTCCCCTTACTGGTTACATCTTGAGGACGACTGGGAGTTTTTTGCTCCCGATACCTACGTCAGTCGAGCAATCGCCATCCTTGAAGATGATCCGTCAATTGGGCAGGTGCTGTTCAACCGGAATTACGCAGAGCTCGCCAGCGAATGGGATATTCCCGGTGGCGAACTGAAGACGACGGCACGTGGCAAACAGCCGTACCGAGTGCACATTCACGCTGAGCCCGGAACCGAAGCTTTCGAAATCTTCAACCGCGACATCGGCAAGAACCGCCCGACGAACGCGTGGTGGCCGAACTTTTCGTTTCGACCGTCGATGATTCGCACCTCCACGATCAACGAGATCGGAGCGTTCAGCACCGAACCAATTCACTTTGAACTTGAGTTCGCAAAGCGGTTCACAGCCGCCGGATTACGCAGCGCATTTTTTGACAACATTTGTAATGTCAACATTGGAACGCTCACTACGGAAACGGGCCCCAATCGCAGACCAAACGCGTACGAACTCAATGGTGAACCGCAATTTGGTCGGCCGCTCCCCCAGACCGAGAAGACCACCGTGCGCCTCGTCAGTTTTTGGGGCGACCCAACATTCCTCGCCAATCATTTTTCTCGACAGACCAAAGGCAATGACGAATGGAATGGCATTCGCCTCACCGATGACCCCGATGCGGATGTCACCGTCATCCTGAATCATCCAGGCCCCACCGACGTGCAACGCGACCGGTCCATCGTTCTGCACATGGAACCGCTCGCAGGCGTTGCCACATGGGGAAAGTGGTCGGACCCAAACCCTGACGAGTTGCTGCATGTCCGCACCCACGCTCAGTTTCCGAACGTCGCCGAGTGGCATCTCGGTTCGACGTGGGCCGAACTCGGTGGTGGCCAGAACTCCGCTCCGGCCATTGAAAAGACTCGCGATCTTTCAGTGGTTGTCTCAAACAAAGTTTTCGATCCCGGGCACAAACTCCGGATTGCGTTTGTACAACACCTCGCGTCGAACAACGTAGATCTTGATGTGTTTGGTCGCGGCGCAATCGATGGCGTGTCCAACCACAAAGGCGAACTACCGGAATGGGACAAGCGCGACGGCCTCTTCCCCTATCGCTACACAATCGCCGCCGAAAATTTCTCAGAACACAACTACGTCACCGAAAAGTTTTTCGACGCAATCCTCTCCGAATGCCTCTGTTTCTATTGGGGTTGTCCCAACCTTGAGCAACTCGTTGATCCCGATGTGTTCGTTCGCCTTCCCCTCGAGAGCCCCGACGATGCGCAGCGGATCATTGAGCAAGCAATCGCTGATGATTTGTGGAGTCAACGCATCGATGCAATCCGACGCGAGAAGCAGCGAATCCTTGATGAGTACCAACTCTTCCCAACGATCGAACGGGTTCTCACCGGCCTGAAGCGATTCGAAGCCCTCCCTATTCGCGTCATCAATCTCGAACGACGTCCCGACCGGTGGGCCGATTTCAGCGAACGACTCTCGGCCTCAACTGACCCCGCTACCGCGTCGAAGTTTGTGCGTAACGAGGGCACCGATGGTCAGGCACTCACGATGACCGCTGAGATAAAACATCTGTTCCGCAACAACGACTTCAATTTTCGACGCGGGATGATCGGGTGCGCGCTCAGCCACATGAGTTTGTGGCAGCAGATCGCCGAAGGTAGCGACGACCTAATGCTGATCGTCGAAGACGACACCACCTTCGTTCCGCACCTGAGAAACGAACTGGTCGACGCCCTCGGACAACTTCCCGAGGCGACCGATTTCGATCTTGCGTTCTTAGGGTCTCTCCATTTAGACACCGCCCCCGACCGCACCGACCTTGCTCCGCGCAACCGATGGCGCCAAATGGTGTGGGCGGACTTCCTCGGCGGCACGTTCGCGTATCTCGTTACCAAAACCGGCGCCCGCACTCTCCTCGACCTCGTCGAACGCGACGGCATCCAGAACGGCATCGATTGGTTCCCGATGCGTCACGGATCCGAACTCCGAGTGCTTGAGACTCTTCCCGCAGTCGCGTCCGCCACCTTGGCGTGGCCGGGCCGATCGGGCGACTCCGACATTCAGCACGATTTCGAGCCGGTCGCGACCGAACTGCCAGCGTCGAGCAACTCCGATAGCCCACCCCGTTCTTCAACACGCGACTAGATTCAGCGCATCTCGTTCTTGCGCAGTTCGAGGTCAGGGTGGAGACCCACACAT
>JBIIGP010000095.1:0-7061 GCA_044236415.1 Acidimicrobiales bacterium
CGAGACCAACCGATGCGGATTCAACAAGATGCAAACGGGCTTGGGTAAGTTCGGCAGAGACGCCATCACCCATCACATAACAGTCGTGGTAGAAGCCGTGCACTGCGCCAGCGAGTTCACGCACCCACGTAGCGATCCGATGCGGAGCGCGATCGGTTGCCGCTGTCGACACTGTGTCGGGAAGTTCCGAGAGCGCACGAAGCACATCGAGTTCGCGCTCATGGGTAAGGAGTGAAAGGTCGACCTCGGCCAACGGCATGATTGCGACACTTCGCTCGGCTGCGACGCGGAAGATGGACTGAATACGGGCATACGCCATTTGCACGTAATACACGGGGTTATCCATCGCCCGACTCTTCACGACGTCGTAATCGAATGTCTGCGTCGAATCGATGGACTGAAGCAGATACGTAAGTCGGGCCGAATCGGCACCAACTTCGTCGAGCACCTCGGAGAGTTCGACGATGTCGCCAGCACGCTTCGAGAAGCGAACGGGTTCGCCGCCTTTGAGCAGGTTGACCAACTGAATGATGGCGCATTCGAGTTCAGAAGGATCGTGGCCAAGCGACTGCATCGCTGCCTTCATGCGCGGCACGTAACCGTGATGGTCGGCTCCCCACACATCAATGAGAAGGTCGTAGCCACGAGAGAACTTGTCGCGGTGATACGCGATGTCAGGAAGTAAGTAGGTGAACTCGCCGTCGCTCTTAACGAGCACGCGATCTTTGTCATCGCCGTAATCAGTGGAACGAAGCCAGACGGCTCCGCCTTCGTCATAGACAACACCACGTTCACGAAGATCGGCCAGTGTCACATCAATTGCACCCGATGCAACCATCGACTTCTCACTGAACCAATTATCGAATTCGACATTCATCCGACTGAGAGTGAGTCGATGATCGGCGACCGCTCGGTCTTCGCCCCACTCAAACACATCAGCATCGGCGGGCATCTCGGCAGCCCACTCAACGATGTACTCGCCCTGGTAACCACCTTCTGGCAGCGGCGTCCCATCGCGTCGTGCGATAAGCGATGCAACAAACAACTGCATCTGCGTTCCGCGATCGTTGAGATAATTCTCGCGATCAACGTCGAAGCCGCATCGCTCAAGAATGCGAGCAAGTGAGTCGCCGTATGCAGCACCGCGTCCGTGGCCAGCGTGCAACGGACCAGTCGGATTGGCACTGACAAACTCGAGAAGCACCTTTGTGCCCGAACCTGTCGCCGCTCGCGCGTAGTTCTCGACGCCAGCAGTTTCGACGTCGACGAGCACGTCATGCAGCCAAGAGTCGGCTAATCGGAAGTTCACGAAACCGGGACCAGCGATTTCTACGGAAGTGACGTGGTCCGGAAGGTCCGCGTTAATGATCTCGGCCATGCGTCCGGCAAGCTCACGGGGATTCCAGCCTGCGGCTTTAGCGGTTGCGAGGGCGATATTCGACGACCAATCGCCGTGCTCGCGCCGGGCCGGGCGCTCAAGATGCACCGATTCGGGGATCGGCGAGATCTCGAGGGTCGACAAAGCCGATCGCAGGGCGGTGGCGAGGGTGTCGCGAATCACTGAGGAGGTCTCCCCGGGCGGGTGGACAGGCGGTATGGGACCGTCGAACCCTACCCCCGTAGCCCCTTTGCCCTCGCGCCCAGTTTTGTCTGTGACACCGCGCCACATCAGGCACCTCAGCACACCAGTGCGGTTGCTCTGACCTCTGCGCCCTACCATCAAGGGCCAATGGCCATCCCCCCGACCCCCGAACTACCCGACACGATGCTCGTGCGCGGCGGCCAGCCCGTCGACGGCGAGATCCATGTTCGCGGCTCGAAGAACGCTCTCCCGAAGGCGATGGTTGCGGCATTACTCACGGTGGAGCCCTGTCGACTCACCAATATCGCTGCGATCACCGACATTGGGGTCGTCGACGAGCTCATCAGCATTGCTGGTGGAACCGTCGTCCATGAGAACGACAGCGTCATCATTACCGCTCACCAATTCCGCGCCCTTGCTGACGAAGACGTCATGCGGCTCCATGCTGCGAGTCGCATCCCGGTACTCACGACTGCAGTCTCGCTTCACCGAACTGGGCATGCCGTCGTCGCTGCTCCCGGCGGTTGTTCGATCGGGCCACGCCCCGTCGATTTCCATCTCAATGTGTTGCGAGCCTTTGGCGCTCGCGACATTCATCGCGAAGACATCATCGAGTTGAACGTCGATCGCATGCGCGGCGCACGTATCGAACTCCCCTTCCCTAGTGTCGGCGCTACCGAACAATTCCTCTTCGCATCGGTGCTCGCCGAAGGCGACTCCGAACTGTCCAATGCAGCAATCGAACCTGAGATTCTTGACCTCATTGCCGTGCTGCAGAAGATGGGCGCAATCATTTCGGTCGAACCAAACCGAACCATTCGTGTCACAGGGGTCGGCGAGCTTGGCGGTTTCGAACACCGAGTCATCGGCGACCGACTTGAAGCAGCATCGTGGGCATCACTAGCGCTCGCAACTGGCGGCACCATCACTGTCCACGGTGTTCAGCAACAGCTTTTCTCAACCTTCTTGAATATGTACCGACGAGCAGGCGGTGATTTCAAGATCGATGCCGAGGGTGACACGCTCACTTTCGGTCGAGCCCGACGGATGCTGCGCCCGCTGGCACTCGAAACCGACGTCCACCCTGGCTTCATGACTGACTGGCAATCGCCATTCGTTACTGCCCTTACGCAGGCTGACGGTGTGAGCGTTGTACATGAAACCGTGTACGAGGATCGCCTCGGCTACACCGATGCGCTGCGCAGTCTCGGTGCGCAGATCCAGGTATTCACCGAATGTCTCGGACCAACGCGTTGCCGATTCGGTGCCGCCAACCATCGACATTCCGCAGTTGTTGTTGGTCCCACGAAATTGCACGGGGCCGAACTTGTTGTGCCCGATCTTCGGGCCGGCTTCTCTTATGTGATTGCTGCCGCAGCCGCCGATGGAGAAAGCCTCATTCACGGTGTCGATCTTCTCGACCGCGGCTATGCAGACTTCCGCAGCAAGCTGTCTGCGGTCGGCGTCGAACACCGATAAGTCGCGCGCCGAGGCAGACAGCAACGACTGACCGGATCCCCCGTCCGAGTACGACCCGCCCGGTAGCGTGCCGGGATGCGCACGATCGGCAACATCCTGTGGTTCGTCCTCGCCGGCATCTGGCTCGCGATGGGTTATGCGATTGGTGGTTTGGTGATGTGCATCACCATCATCGGCATCCCCTTTGGCATTCAGTCGTTCAAGTTGGCCGGGCTCGCTCTTTGGCCGTTCGGGAGGACTGCGGCGATGGCGGGGTCAGGCGGACTGCTTGAGATCATCTTCAACCTCATCTGGCTCGTGCTGTTCGGGTGGGGAATCTTTCTCGCCCATCTCATTGCCGGAACACTCCTGTGCATCACCATCATCGGGATTCCGTTTGGCATTCAAGCGTTCAAACTTTCGACGCTTGCACTTTGGCCATTCGGCAGGGTGATTGTTCGCACGAACACCACTATGAGCTACCAGGCCTGATGAGAAACAAACGGGGGGACCTGCATCACGAACCCCGATGGCCTGCAGCAATTGCCTTAGTTGCAGCGATCGCGCTGTACCTCTTCCTTCCCGCCACGCTGATCGTCGGACCCCGTTGGCTCTTGCCGGCGCTCGAAGGTTTGCTCGTCATTCCGCTCCTCATCACCAACCCGGACCGCCGCGAGTCCAATACTGCCCCACTTCGGGTCATCTCAATTCTGTTGATCGCAATCATTTCGATCGCCAACATCAGTGCAATCACGTTGCTCGTGCACGACTTACTCCGCGATACCGACATCGATGGCAAACCGCTGATTTATTCGGCGATTGCACTCTGGTTTAACAACGTCATTGTCTTTGCCCTTTGGTACTGGGAACTCGACGGCGGAGGACCAGCCGACCGCCACAGCGTTCCAGTGAAAGACCGAGACTTTGTCTTCCCACAACAGAACACCCCCGAGGTCTTCACTGACCCTTGGATGCCCAGGTTCTTCGATTACCTCTACACAAGCTTCACGAACTCGACAGCCTTCAGCCCCACCGACACCATGCCGCTTACGCGACGGGCGAAAGCATTGATGATGCTCCAGTCCGGATCTGCGCTGGTCACCATCGTGTTGGTCGCCTCTCGGGCCCTCAACATCTTGAGGTGAGCCAGTGGTTCTCAGCCGATAGCGCCCCGCGAGGGCTCGGCTAGGGTCATACGGCTATCTCGCCCTCGTAGCTCAGGGGATAGAGCATCGCCCTCCGGAGGCGTGTGCGGGCGTTCGAATCGCCCCGAGGGCACTCTCACATCACATATCGGCGAGCTGCTGTCGAACCGATCAGCTTCGACTGATGTTGTTCCGCGATCTTCGATCGCGGCGGTCGTTAGAGGCGCTTACCTAGGAGTTCGGGATTCCTCGCCAAACGTTCACGGATTTCGGCCTTCACGACTTTCCCTGAACCGGTCACAGGGAGTTCATCGACCACAACGATGTGTCGAGGAACTTTGAAGCCCGCGAGTGTCTGGCGAACGAACGCAACGATCTCCATGGGGTCGATGTCGGCTGCCGGGTTCGCAACAACAACCGCGCACACGTTCTCGCCCCATTTCGAGTCGGGTACGCCGACTACAGCGACTCGGGCGACATCCGGATGTCCTATGACAGCCGCTTCGACTTCAAGTGACGACACGTTCTCTCCGCCAGTGATGATGATGTCCTTCTTACGGTCCACGACGTGCAACCAACCATCGACCATCCGGCCCACATCGCCCGTATGCAGCCAGCCGTCACGAAGTGCTGCGTCAGTCGCAGCTGGATCATCGAGATACCCCTGCATCGTTTGAGCAGCGCGAACGACGATCTCTCCCACGTCGCTTCCCGCAACGTCATTACCTGCGTCGTCGACGAGGCGAAGTTCGACACCCGGAGCCGGTTGTCCCGCAGCTTCAAGTAGATCAACCTCACCAGCCAGTCCGCGTCGATGCGCCTCGGCATTCAGGAATACCGCATTTCCCGAAAGTTCCGTCATTCCGTAACCCTGCGCGAAATCAACATCCAGAAGTTCGTCGGCGCGACGGAGTAGCGGTGTGGGCATTGGCGCTGCGCCATAGGCAATCGAACGGAGTGACGTCAGTTGCCCGAGGCGATGTGGTTCGGCGTCAAGCAATTCAATCAACGATGCCAACATCGTGGCTGCAAGTGACGTCGACGTCACTTGTTCGCGCTCCACGATGTCGCAGAAATGAGCGGCACCGAATCCCGTCATGAGTACGACAGGGCGGCCATGGGCATGGCGATGAATCACGTTGTAGCCCGCGACATGACACAACGGGAATGGGAAGACATACACGTCGTCGGGATCGACCGGACGAGCACCCGCACTCGCTTTCACTGCGGCAAGGATGCTCGCATTTGTGAGCAAAGCACCTTTCGGCGCGGCTGTCGTTCCGCTCGTAAACAGCAACCAGGCCGGTGTGGTTGGTTCGCCCAATGTGGCTATCGGTGGAGATTCGAGTCCGTCAATGAGGTCGGCCCAGGTTTCCCAATCGAGCATCGGGAGCTCGGCACCTGCCTCAAGCAATCGATCGATGTCGCGCAGATCACCGATGATGATTCCTGCCCGCGATCGTTCGATCATTGAGATCAGTTCTTGAGCGTTCAGCCGATGATTGAGAAACACCAACGTTCGGGAAGCTGCCGGAACTCCGTAATACAACTCAACCCACGCGCGATGGTTCGGGCCGATTACGGCGACGGGAACGCCTGCGGGAAGAAGGTCGGCGAGAACTGCGACTGTGGCGCGGACCCGTTGATCCAATTCGGCGAACGTAAGTGATCCGTCATCGTCAATGAGCGCCGTCGCATGAGACAGATCCGCTGCCACACGCTCAATCACGCCGGCGAGTGTTGCGGCGTCAGCAATCACTTACAGACGACGCCTTCGGGGGCTTTACCCGCCTGAACGCCAACAAGCTCGGTGACCTCGCCAGGCTTCACGGTTGTGACTGGACCGGTTGTGGTTGAGGTTGACGAGTCGGCTGCACCAGGCACCGTCGTCGTGGTACTCGCTGGGAGTGGCTCAGCAAGAACCCCAGTGAACGAGGATCCGAGAAGAACTGTGACTGGGGCGCTGCTCTTCAGCGTCTTATCGACCTGCATCTCAGCGTTGCCGCCGATTTGCCGACGAAGGAGATCCGCCTGCTTCTCGAAGCCAGGCAGGTACTTAATCACGGTGGCCGTCTGCGACTTTGTGACATCTCCAGCAGATTTTGAGGTGAATCCGAGTTGGCGCAACCGATCCGACACCTCGACCGCCTTGCCCTTTGTACCTGTGGCATTGGCGACACTTACGACCACTGACGCTGGCAAAACAGTGCCGGCGGGAAGGCCTCGGAAGATATTGAAGACATCTTCAGCAGCAGCAGTATCGAGACGAAGAATGCTCGCACCACCACTCGTCATGTCCAAATAGACCGGCAACGCGTGAGTCTGAATTTGGGAGCCCGAGAAACCCTTGAAAGATTTCCCGAGCGAGACGAGATCGCTGATGCTCAACTTGGAATCAAAGGTGAGATTGTCTGCAGTCGATGACACCAAGCTATTGATCGCTTTCAAGTCCATCGAACCGAACTTCTCTTGCGAGCGATCAAGCATCGTGCGCATGAACAAGGTCTGACGAGAGATGCGCCCAAGGTCAGCGCTCGGGTCTTGAATCCACTTCTTTGTTTTTGGATCGAGATACTCAAGGTGACGAGATCGGGCATACGCAAGTGCAGCATCGCCATCGAGCGTCTGACACCCGGTTCCGTACATATAGAAACCAGAGCTCTTGTCTCGGACCTGCTTGTCGAAGTACATCGGGATGCCGCCGACTGCGTCAGTTACCCCTTTGAAACTCTTGAAGTTGATTTCGACGTAGTGATTGATGTTGATGCCGAAATCGGCCTTGATGGTGTCGATCAATCGTTGCGCACCATCGGCACTGTCTTTGCCCTGAGCAAAGGCTGTATTGATTCGCTCTTCTTCCCCCGAAGGTTGAATCG
>JBIIGP010000096.1:0-7034 GCA_044236415.1 Acidimicrobiales bacterium
AAGTGCCACCTTCGCGACTTCGCCGGGCTGGAAACTGATCGGGCCGAACTTCACCCAAATGGTGCTTCCGCTGCCGGCGTCATACCCAAGACCGGGCACGAGCGGGAGAAGAAGAAGGCCAAGGCCTACAACTGCAAACGTGTATCGATAGCGCTCGAGATCACGCGGCCGCTTCACCCACCACAGCGTGAGGACGAACGCAATGATTCCGATTGCTGTCCACGTTGCCTGGGCTGCTGCCAACTTTTCGTTCAGTCCAGCAATGACGACATAGCCAAGCCCGTTCAACAACGTCACAGTCGGTAGCAAGATTGGATCGGCGCCCGGCGCGAGTTTGCGAACGGCGAAATGGGCGCCCATAAACAATGCGATCACAGCAACGAGGAACGGAATGATGTTGGCCGGAATTCGCGATTCTGAGCCGAGGCTGGCCAGCACGTAGGCCGCACACACGATGACAACAGTCATCAGCATGAGGCCTAGTTCAGTATTGCGACGACCCGTCACGACGTCACTGAGCGATCGATGTAGTGGTGCTCGAGCTGGTGGTGCTTGAGGTCGATGTCGACGACGTTGTTGTCGTATTGGCATTCTGCTCAATGAGCTTGTCGATATAGATGCGAGCGGACTTCAACGAAGGTTGCTCAACCCCATTCTCTAGATCGACCATCGCTGCGGCTGGCACATTCGCGAGAGGAAGATCGGAATCCTCAGCCAATGACGGCTGAATCCAAAGAACACCGCCCGGTTTCCCGTTGAATATGGCGACGTTGTCGCCATCAATACCGACATACCAAGTCTTTGTGCCCGTCCACCATATGAAGGCGAGTCCGAAAAGAATCACGAAAACGAATGCAGCGATGAACACACCGACTCGCCATGTGAATGAGCTACGAATCGCGCCCGGAGTTTTCGGAGGCTTGGCTTCAGGGCGCTGGAAGTCAGCAACCGTGAGATCGCCGCCCGTATGTGAACTGCGAACTCGGTTAGCAGGATCAGCATTGGGATCACGGCCTGAATCGTCGACTACATCCACTACGACACATGTGATGTTGTCGCGACCACCACCCTCGTTGGCCAGACGAATCAACTCTCGGCAGGCCTCGTTCGGATCTGCGAGGCGACGCAATGTTGCAGAGATTCGATTCTCATCAACCTCGTTAAACAAGCCATCGCTGCAGATCAGATAGCGATCGCCAATGATCGGAAGAATTTCCCACGAGTCAACGAGCACTGTCCCATCGATGCCAAGCGCCCGAGTGAGGATGTTTCGCTGCGGATGCACTGCTGCTTCGGCGGCAGTGAGACGACCCTGGCGTTCCATCGTGGCAACAAGACTGTGGTCTTCGGTGATCTGCGCAAGGTCTCCATCGGAAAGCAGATAGAGGCGCGAATCGCCAACGTTTACAACGCCGATCGCATCGCGGCCCGCCGCATCGACGAGTGCCATCGCGACAAGAGTCGTACCCATACCAGCGAGTTCGGGATCGGCAGTCGAGCGAGACACCAACGCGTGATTCGCGTTCTCTACTGCCCGCACCAACACATCGGTACCAGCAGCGGTGAATTCAGCTTGAAGCGTCTCAAGCGCTAGATGACTTGCAACCTCACCAGCCTGATGACCACCCATGCCGTCGGCCACAGCAAAGAGGCCGTCAACCACGAGGTAGGAATCCTCGTTCGCTTGGCGAACGCGTCCGGTGTCAGAGGCGGCGCCCCACGCGAACCGAGTCACTGCATCTCCATGACGGTGTTGCCAATCTGCACAACATCGCCCGGTTTGATGACCATTGGTCCCGCAACCTTGTGCCGGTTCAACCACGTGCCATTTGTGGAACCGAGATCTTCAATCTGCCATTGATTGTCGCGATTGAAGATGCGTGCATGAATCTGTGATGCGTACGTGTCG
Organism: Acidimicrobiales bacterium; assembly: GCA_044236415.1. Classification (GTDB taxonomy): domain Bacteria; phylum Actinomycetota; class Acidimicrobiia; order Acidimicrobiales; family Acidimicrobilacustridaceae; genus Acidimicrobilacustris. The sequence continues at coordinate 1,910 of JBIIGP010000096.1, forward strand.
TCAATGGTGACCTGACAACCAGCGGCACGACCGATCGAAACTTCGCCTGCGAGCGCCCACGCTTTACCTGAGAGTTCAACCGGCTCACGCACAACCAGTTGGCGAGTACGACCAGCATCACTTGATTCTTTGCGGCGCTTACGAGTTGGCGCAGCGACGGGAGGTGTCGTAGCTCCGGCAGGGATTTGAGGAAGAGGTCGAAGTTCTGCCCACACCGCGCGTACAACGCGAAAGAAGAACAGATAGAGAAGCGCGAGAAGGCAAAGCTTCAGTACCAGAAGCAATTGGTCAGAGACCATTGTCAGGATGCCTGGAAGGTCAGTCGGATGCTTCCGAAACCGAGTTCGTCGCCATCACGAAGTTCACGCTCGTGTACTGGCACACCGTTGACAGTGCTGCCATTGGTCGACCCGAGATCAACGAGTACAAATCCCATGCCGCGCGGATGAATCTCGGCGTGTCGACGACTCACGTTGGGATCAACCAACGTGACCTCGCATTCAGGCAAGCGTCCGATGCTGACCATTTGCTCGCGAAGCACAAAGCGCTCACCGGTGGGGAGCACGAGCGAGCCAGCGCCAGCGCCACCTTGCCCTTCACGGAAACGAGACTCAATAGAAAAGGTGCCTGTGCGCTGGTTGTCGTCGACGACGAGTTCAACCTCTACTGGGCCAAGAAAGGTGTAGGCCTCGTCCCGAGCATGTTCGCGGGCGGCGTCGCAGAGTTCGCGGGCAAGCGAATCGGCGATGTCGACGAAGGCATCGTGATCGTCGGGTGAAATGGCGATGGTGAAGGAGTTCGGGGCCACGGTTCGGCCACGGACATCGACGGTGCGATGGTCATCCATCTCGCGGGTGAGTTTGCGGCCGATCTCGATGGGGCGGACGCCACTTTTGAAGACTCGCGAGAACACACCTTCTACGGCATGTTCGAGACGGCGTTCGAAACCCTTGAGACCCACGTTGGACAGGTTAGAGCCGCGGGACGGCTCGCCGATGCCGGGTGATTCTCTAGTCAGACACGCAGATTTCGCCTATACATCGGATTCGTGAGGCCCAAGGATGGGCAGTAGAGTCACAAGTCCACTCGCGCGAGTGGCGGAATTGGCAGACGCGCAGGATTCAGGTTCCTGTGCCCGTAAGGGTGTGGGGGTTCAAGTCCCCCCTCGCGCACTACATAGCGGGATCAGTCCCACAACCCCGACCCGAGTCTCCAGAACTACGAATCGTCTGAGGCTCGTCAAGTCCGTCATGCCATGTGCAGTGCCGTGCGTCGGGGACTACGCGAGCACGCGTCGAAGACCGGCTGCGGCACGGTCGCCGATGCGGTTGAAGACCAATCCGAGCAACGGATTCAGCGGGCTTAGACATCCGTTGAGGAGTAATTCCGCGGCGTACGTGACGATCGATCCCTCATCTTTCGCAACGACCGTGATCCTGTCGATCGAAGTGAACTTGGAGTTCCGAGCCTCAACTAGGAGATTGCCAGGCTCGTCGTACTCGAGGGTCTCGTAGCGCAGCACCGTTCCCCCGCCGACACTCTTCACTGCCACATCGAAGCTCGATCCCAGGCCGGCCCCATCGCCAGCGACTTGAGTCACGGTGAGGACACCCGGGTCCCAGTTGGCGAAGTTACGCAGATCGGCCATGTAGGCGAAGGCTTCTTCGACCGACTTCGAGCTTTCGACACTCACCGTGTACTTCGCCATAGATAGTCCTCGTTCGCTTTGCGGTTTTCGCTTTCGCTAACCCTAACGACAGCGAATTAGGAAACGTCGATCCGAACCCAATGCAACGAGAGCGGGCTGATCTAGCGAATTGCGTAGGCCTCGTAGCCGTTGGTCGCGAGCTCTTGGGCTCGGGCCATGAAGCGGTCGAGACCACCCATATAGATAGGAATAACGCGCGCCTTGCCCTCGATATTGGCGCCGTTGTACCAAGAATGACAATTGGGAGCATTGAACATCGTGCCCACTGCTGCGGCTTCGACTTCAGCGCACCACTGATCCTGCGCGTCAGCACCGACTTCTGCTCGAGTGCTGCCGTGTTCCGCGAGGTACTCGAGGAAATCGGCGATCCAGCCAACCTGCAATTCGATATGCGGCGGATAGTTCGCGAGTACGCCCACGCTGCCGGGCCCAATGACCATGAACATATTGGGATAGTCCGAGACAGAGAAGCCCATGAAGGTGCGCGGACCATCGGCCCAGTCATCACGCAACAGACGACCACTCTTGCCGCGCATATCGATTCGCGTCATCGCGCCAGACACTGCGTCGAAACCAGTCGCGAAAATAAGAACGTCGAGTTCCTGCACGCCCGTTGTTGTGCGAACACCTTCAGGAACAACTTCCACGATGGCATCTTTGCGAAGATCAATGAGCGTGACGTTGTCGCGGTTGAACGTTTCGAAATAACCGTTGTCGAGAACTGGTCGCTTGCACCCGATCGGATAATCCTTCGGGCACAGCGAATCGGCAACCTCGGGATCGGTGACTGTTCGGCGCACCATCTCACGGAACAGTTCGACGGCCATTTCATTGGCGTCCATGTCTTTCGCAGCGTCGGCCCAGATTCGCGAAGCGTTGAACCCTTGTTCTTCAAGCACGGCAACACGTTCTTCTTCCGTGCTTTCGAGAATGAACTTGTTCGGGTCAGCAAACGTGAAAATTGTTGCGCCTGTTGTGTGCGCAGTTGCAAGCGGCGATGCGTACTGCTGCGCACGCACCTCGCGATAGCGCGACTTCACTTCGGCCTGATGTTCGGGCGTTAGTGGTCGGTTCTGCGACGGCCACGCAAACGTTGCCGTGCGCTGGAACACGGAGAGATGTCCTGCGACCTTTGCGAGTTCTGGAATGACCTGCACCCCTGATGAACCATTTCCGACGATGCCGACACGTCGACCTTCGAGCGCAACTCCTTCTTCGGGCCACAAACTGGACTGCACGACTTCGCCAGCGAATGTGTCGATGCCTGGCCAATCGGGACGATGCGGTGCGGACAATCCACCAGTCGCCATGACGCAGAAACGCGATCGAAGGGTTTCGCCGGTCTCGGTATCGACAACCCACGAATCGGTCGCCTCGTCGAACGTCATCGCAGCAACACCGGTTTCAAGACGAATGTCTGACCGAAGGTCGTAACGATCAGCAACGTGATTGAGATAGCGCTCAATTTCAGGCTGAGCCGCGAAGTGTTCGCTCCATTCCCATTCCTGTTCAAGTTCAGGGTCGAAGCCGAACGAGTACTCAAGACTTGGGATGTCGCAACGCGCACCGGGGTAGCGATTCCAAAACCAGGTGCCGCCTACGCCCGCAGCCCTCTCGAGAACGATCACTCGGAATCCGCGCTCACGCAGCACTTTCAACGCGTAGAGACCGGACATACCCGCCCCCACCACGATGACGTCAGCGTCCAGCGTTACGTCGTTGTCCCCCATGATCGCTCCCCCGAGCTCTTCCGAATAGGAACATCCTTCCACCAATCGGCGTAAGGCTCAACGGCGATTCGACCACGCGCTGAAACTGGCGACCGACCCTGATCCCGGTCGCTGCAGCCACGGCCAGGGATGAACCTCGGCGAGGTGCAATGAGCGCGCGCGGCGCCGCCAACCGGGGACGGGAGCAAACGTGGTGGCGAGAGGTATGCCAGCGAGAACCTGCCCCGGCTCTCCGAGATGAATCTCAATGGTGCGCTCAGCTCCCAATTCGGCGAGTCGATCAGTCAGAAAGACAAGTCGCTTCGAGGAAAGTTGAAGCGTTCGCAGCAGCGGTTCATCGAATACAAAGACCGCGGGCAGTTCGGCGTGCGTGCTCAGCGCAGGGTCGTCCTCGCCCAGTGACTCGGCGGTGAGCCACACGACTTCGGGTGACGAAGAACGCTCAAGTTGTGCTGGTCCCGCTGTCATCGCGGGATCGGGGTCGCGCCGAAGGCGAGGGTCGCGTTCAACAGGAGAAAGGTCCGGTTCATCTGGCCACTCACCAATCGGACACGCATCGCGGTGGTCGCACGAACCACAAAGTTCCGGGGCCCTCCGACGGACTTGAGATTGGGAGAACCCGTACACCTTCGATGAACCCGCACCAACAGTCCATTGCCAACCAAGTCGGTTCGCAGCGCGAGAACCATCAAGAAGATGAGTGAAGAAGTACTGCTCACCAACGCGCCAGTCGGCACCATTTCGCACCGACCATTGCGAAGCTAGCCACATGCGTGTCTGGTTCACCATCCATCCATCATGCTCAAGTTCGCCGAGGTTCGTTTCGACGCAACGCATCGATCGATCCCAAGGTTCGACATCATTCGTTGAGCGAACAACAGGTGCATTGCGCAACGGCGAGCCTGTTGCGTTCCCTAAGCGCGCATAGAGATGGCGTGCGTATTCCTGCCAGCGCAGTTCGTCGCGAAACTTTCGCACATCATTTGCAGAGCCTTTGGCGGCGGTGAAGACACGCGGCAATTGCAAAAGACCATGACGAATCCAGGGCGACAGTCCTGATGCTCCTCGTTGCGAGAGCGGTAATACCTCGTTGCGACGCTCGGCGTATCCCGTGAGATCCAGTGCCTCGAGCGCAGCATCGGCTGCTGCTTGGGTTCCAACGAATCGTTCCGATCTGCGAACGTCATCACTGCAGAGATGCGCGAGATGTTGCGCGACCCACTGCACTTCTTGCCCGGGTTCAGGAATCGGCAGCATCGTTTCGCTCATGTCAGACCTATCCGAAATGGGCCCTTTGCCGTCGACGGATCAACCCGTCGGCCTTCTTGGGTGATGACAACACGTCCTTCGACGCAAAGTCGACGAGCCGCGGCGCGGGCTGGTTCGGAAACTCGTTCCCAGTCCTCGCCGCACACCAATTCCGCAGCATCGTCTGGCGAAATCGTCGCGTTGCGTGGCCGTTGCGCGAGCAGATTCATAATGGCCGTTTCAAGCTGCTGATCAACTGGTTGAATCGCCCGTTTGCGACATGCATCAGAGCAGTAGCGAACCTCGTCCCATGAACGCGCCCACTTCTTTCGCCACGTGATTGTGCGCCCACACACAACGCAATGCTTTACGGCGAGGTCGGGCATCTGCATCAACCTACAGAATCAGTGCCGACGCACTCGTATCCGCTAAGCAACCT
>JBIIGP010000097.1:0-6981 GCA_044236415.1 Acidimicrobiales bacterium
AGGACCTGCCCCGAGAAACCGGTCCAGTTCGGAAAATTCAATCCAGCGAGTTGACCGCCTGCATTCATGTCTCGAACGCGTTCGTTGACATCCCAGCAACCAGGGCGCATCTGGTCATAACGAGACGCATCGACGTTGAAATATTCGCGAGGCTTCCCGGCGACCGCATTGAGCCCGAGATTGCGACCCTTGAGGTCGCCGTACCACCACTGTTCGATTCCGTTCTCGTCGGTAACGACCCGTGGCGCGAACTCTTTGTACTTGGCGGGCACATGTGCATCGAACATGTTGGCCGGCTCAGCAATGTGATCATCGACACTGATCAGAATTAGATCGTCAGCATTCATTGGGACCCCCTCGGTCAACCCCTGCTTTGAGAAGCAATGCTCGCAGACTATGCCCAACCCGTTCAGGATGACGAAGGGTCGTAGGCCAAATATTTGGCCCACGACCCTTTCAATCGAAATGCAATGTTTTGACCCTCGCCGCGGCTCAGTGCCCCGGTCGTGGTCCTTCAGATTCGATGATCTCAATGAGATAGCCGTCGGGATCGGAGATGAAGCCCACGATGACTGGCCAGCGTTCGAGTCGCTCAGGCTTCATATGGGACTCATAACCGGCGGCAACTGCCTTTTCCCAGGTGGCCACAGCGTCATCGACGTAGATGTAGATCTTCCAGAGGGCGCGGCCATGGTCGATCGGCTGGGGTGTCATCGTCGGGTTGAACTTGGCGAGCTGAAGTCGACCGCCATGTTCGCCTTCGGCTCCGGCGAGATGGACCTCGTTCACATTTGGAATCTCGGTGCGACCGTGCTCAACGAGACCCATGATCTCGGTATAAAAGCGCACTGACTCTTCGAGATCGTTTACAGCAATACAGAACTGACCAACTGTTGAACCCATGGCTCCCCCTTGGAATACGGAATGTGGTTGGCAAGGTAGCGGAATCGGAGTCACCCTGCCTGCAGATGGTGAACCAGAGACTCAGGGTTCAGGACTCACTGGATGTGACACGCTTGCGTTGCAAGCGCGGCCATTGCCCATCATCCATTGATCGGAGCAACCGCCGGCGAGGATCACTGGGGGAACATTGTCGAACGAACCACGAACAGACGCTGCAAGTTACGCACGCGGTGCGGAAAAGTACCGCGAGGTCTACGGGCCGGACCTGCCTCTCGCTGAGCACGGCTCGTCGGACTTCTTTGACCTGATGATTGGGCATCTCTTTGGAGATGTCTGGACCGGCGAAGCACTCGATGTTCCCACCCGCCGACTTTTGGTTATGGGAGTCCTCGCCGCTCAGCATGAATTCGACACACTCGGCATTCAGTTCTCGAATGCGCTGCGAACCGGCGAGCTGAATACCGAGCAGGTGCGAGAGGTCGTCGTCCAACTCATCCCCTACGTCGGGTATCCAAGCAGCGGATCCCTCTTTCGCGTTTCGGAAACGGCGATTGCAAACTTCGAGGCCAGCAAATGACTTCTGTCGCGATGATTGGTTTGGGTCAGATGGGCGCTCCGATGGCTATCAACGCCATCAACGCAGGTCTCGACGTTGCCGTCTTTGATGTTTCGCCTGACGCCACATCTGCCTTTTCGAACCTGAATGCCCGAGTTGCTCTTTCGCCCGCCGATGCGGCACGCGGAGCAAACGTTGTTTGCATCATCGTGTTCAACGACGAACAGACCACCGAAGTCATCGCTGGAACCGATGGAGTCCTCACCACGCTCCAGCCAGGGGCGGTTATCGCTATTCACTCAACCATTGCCCCCGAGACGGTGCGGTCCCTCGAACGCGTTGCCCTCAACGAGGGAGTCCACGTCATAGATGCCGGTATTAGTGGTGGACCGTCTGGCGCCAAGGCAGGAACGTTGCTCACGATGGTTGGCGGACCAAAAGAAGCGGTCACAAGTGCAATGCCTGCGCTGGAGAGTTTCTCAAAGGAAGTCATCCATGCCGGCGAACTCGGCACTGGTCTCGCACTCAAACTGGCAAGAAATGCAGCTGGCTACATCTGCATGGCGGCGATGCATGAGGCGATGCAGATCGCTTCGGCATCGGGGGTTCCCCTTGACGTCCTGCAGCACACCATCGCCGAAACGGGTGTTTTCGAACAGGCTCTCTCACCATTTCTTTTTGGCGGACCGGCACCCCTTTCAGATGACGATTCCGACTCGTTGCGTGAGATCCTTAGCCATCTCTGCGCCCTCGGCGAGAAGGACCTTGATCAAGCCCTCGCTCTCGCACAGACACTCGACGCCGAAGTGCCCGTCACCGAAACGACACGACGCACGTTCCATCACGTCGCTCGACTCTAAGAATCAAAGAAGCACTCGTTCTTTCGCCACGGCTCTCTCGACAAACCAAGCAACGAGAGCCCGCCACCCCACGGGCAGAACTAAGGTCGTGGTCTGTTCAAAGGGGGAACAATGAAAGAACTCAAGGGCAAGGTTGCAGTCATCACTGGTGGAGCCGGCGGCATCGGCAAGGCCATGGGCGAGCGTTTCTTAGCCGAGGGCATGAAAGTCGTCCTTTCCGACCTCAAGTCTGAACAACTCGACGGCGTCGTCAATGAGCTTGGTGGCGATGGCCGCGAAGTCATTGGCGTGACCGCCGATGTTTCGAGTCTCGAATCCGTTGAAGCGTTGCGCGACGCGACACTCGACCGATTCGGCAAGGTCCACGTCGTATGCAATAACGCAGGTGTCGCGTCTGGTGCGCATGGTCGACTCTGGGAACACGAGATCAATGATTGGCGCTTTGCGATGAGCGTCCATGTCTATGGCGTCATCAACGGCATCAATGCGTTCGTGCCGACCCTTCTCGCTCAAGACGAAGAAGCACACATCGTCAACACGTCATCGAACAACGGCGGCTTCTCCCCCATTGCAATGTCACCGACGTACGCAACATGCAAGGCCGCAGTCGTCACGCTTAGCGAATGTTTGTACGGGCAGCTTGCCGAAGTGAATCCGAAGATTGGTGTCTCCGTACTTTTCCCAACCGGGAAGACAAAGGGCGTGCTGAATACTGGCATTTGGGCCGCAGCTGAACGTCCGGCTGGCTACGAAGCAGATGCTCCGATTGACCACACGCACAAGATGGCCGGTTGGATCGAGTCGATGGAGGCCGCAGGTACGCCGGTCGCCGTAACTCCACTTTCGGAAGTCGCCGAGCAGGTCATCGAAGGCCTGTATGCCAATCGCTTCTGGATGGTCGAGGAGGGACGCTTCGAAGATGCCGTGAACGAGCGCACACAGATCATCCTCAATCGCGCCGCTCCTCTCTACCAGCGGTAATTCATCATGACCGAACTGATTCTTGACTCTTTGCAACGTCGAATGGCGGCGATGCACTCGCTGTACTACCAAGCCGTCGGTTCGATGGACCTCGAACATGTGAACCACTTCGAACGCGAGAAGGTTCTTCCTATTGCATTTTCCCTCTTCCACTACACAAACCAGGAAGACGGAAATTTCATGTTCATCACGGGGCAACTGCCAATCTGGAATGACGAGTGGCAATCCCGCGTACAGATGGCCATCAATGACCACGGCAAAGAACGCACCGTCGAAGAAATGGTCCACCAGCGCATCGGCGATTTTGAAGCGTTCAAGGATTACCAGCGAACAGTCTTCGAGCGCACCGAGGCCTACCTAGCGACAATGGACCCCGCCGACTTCACTCGATTGGTCATCCCCCGCCCGTTTCCTCCGCAGGTGGCTTCTACCTACAGCGCTCGCGTTGCGGGGCCAGAAGGCATCACGGTCCTCGATGGATTCGAGTGTTGGCTCTACCAGCACGGGCTTCGCCATATGGGCGAGATCGAACTCGCCCGAGGTCTTGTCGGTCTCGGCGGAATGACGAGCTGAAGCTCGAACGAACTAGAGAGCGACCGTCTTTGGAAGGTCGGAGTCTCGAATCTCGTCGGCCCACGGGTAGTGCAACGGATTGATGCGGTCGTAGGGGGCGTCAACCAGAACCTGAGTCGTCGAGTCGACTGGCTCAGCCTCGCGCATCTTCTTTGCAGCGATGGCTGAGTCGCCTTCAACGAAAACAATGTCCATATCGAGTCCGTCACGAAGGCGGGAACTCAGACTCCAGACGCCGTGAACAAATTCCAATTCAACGAGGCGTGCCGCTCGATCAAGCGAGGCCTCTTCGCCACCCCGACGTTGACGCAGCACCACGCCCGTGTGGCCCACGAACGGCACATCGGCCGGCACCAACTTTGTTGGAGGCGAAACGAATGCCGCTACCGACTGAAAACAATCGCCTTCACGCACAGCCTTTTGATCCTCAGGAAATGCCATGCGACCGGTGTCAATCAATCGTTCGCGCAGTGTGCTCATATCGTCGAACGCAATCTGCGGGTCTCCGGTGAGCGTGTAGATCGTGATGAACGATGCACGCCCGCCACTGAACGGCGAACCATCAGCGGTATGGCGAGCAGCATGCAGCTCAGGAGTCGCTACGTAGCGGTTGCTCAACATCACACCTTCAAGCATCACGTTGGGCGGTGTGTGCTCAAGGTCATACCAACGGTTCCAGTCCTCGATGACAGCAGCATCGCAATCAAGGGCGGCGAAGATGATTCCAGAAGGTTGCATCCCAGCATTCTGACCGAGGTCGAAGTGCTGTGCCGACACTCTGACCGAGACAACGCCCTCGTCGGCCGGAACAAGGTGGAAGGGAATCGGACACCGGTACGATCAGCATGTGGATGAAATGCTTCCAACTTCAACTCAGGAAGACTCCCCTGCCACATTCGCCTCGCGGCCATTTTCCGCACTCGATGAGTTGATCTGGCGAGTCAGTTGGGATGCTCGTCCGAAATATCGCGGAAAGCTCCATGCGATATCGGCCTTGCTCGCCCCGCCCGCAGCTGTCGCCATGACCCTGAATGCGAAGCGCGGCCGAGATCGAGTTGCCGCAGGGATTTACGGCCTTGGAATCTGCGCGATGTTCAGCGCATCTGGCGCCTATCACCGACTCACCAAAAGTCGGAAGATGGCGAGTGTGATGCGCCGCATCGATCATTCGATGATCTACGTGATGATTGCCGGCACCTGGACACCGATCGCCGTTGCAACGCTCCCACCGAAACACGCCAAGATCGTGCTGGCAGCCGTGTGGTCCGCTGCGGGCGTTGCTGCCGGCACGAAGGTATTGCGGCTTAACGAAAGCCAGCGGGCTGGTTCATGGTTCTACCCAGTGCTCGGGGTGGCTGGCGCCGTCCTCGCCCCGTCGGTGGTGCGAATTGGGGGCAAACCTGCACTGGTTGGACTCGTTGCTGGTGGTGCTGCCTACCTTGGCGGTGCCGCCGTCTTCGCCGCTCAACGTCCGAACCCTTGGCCGAAAAAGTTTGGGTTCCACGAAATCTTTCATGCCGCCGTCGTCCTTGGCGTTGTCACCCACTACCTCGCGATTTGGCGCATTCTTCGGCGTAGCCGCTAATCAGGTCACCGCATCAGCTGCGCCGCCGTCGAATCGCAGATGCGCACCATTCAGATGCCACGCTGGTTCACTGACGACAAAGGCGATAAATCGACCAACATCTTCCGGAGTTGAGATGTGGCCGGATGGGTTCGCCATACCCGTTTCGAGCACGAACTTTTCTACTGACGCCCAATCCAGACCAACGCCCGCGTGCACGGCTCGCTTCGTGAACAGTTCGACCATCTCGGGGGTGGCGATGATCCCCGGACTCACACAGTTCACAGTGACACCGGTATTCGCTAGATGCTTCGCCAAACTCACCACAATCGATGGGAGAGCGCCCTTTGCGGCGTAGTACTCGGGAATGCGATCTCCCGGGCGGGTTGCTCCAACCGTCGAGACGAAAACAATCCGGCCCCAGCCGTTCGAGCGCATTCCGTCGATGAATTCATTCGTTACTCGGATTGCGCTGACGACGTTTGTGTCATAACTCGAATGCCACGACTCGGCATCACTGCCGGGCCAGTCACTCCCCTCGGCAACGCCGTAGTTGTTCACCACGATGTCGACTCGAGTCGATACGCGATCCACTTGGGTACGAAGTTGTCTCGTTCCATCATCGGTCCGAATATCGCCGACGACTTCGTGAGCGATTCCTCCGTTTGATCGAATCGAATCGATAGTCTCGGCACAAGATCCGGCTTCGAATCCATGGACCAGAACGGTGGCACCCTCAGACGCCAACACGCGGGCCATTCCGGCTCCTGTTCCTCGCCATGAACCTGTAACGAGTGCAACGCGACCAGCGAGCCCCAAGTCCATAGCGAGTTCCCTTAGTGCGAAGAGCGAACGAGGCGACCGGGACGAGCACCCGTATCGGCATCGTCTCGGCGAGTGACCACGCCACTAACGATCGTTGCCACATACCCCGAAGCATTCTGAAGGATCCGACGGCCACCCGCGGGCAAATCGTCAGCAGGATGCGGCGGACGCAGCGTGAGATGTTCGAGATCAATCACGTTGATGTCGGCCTTTTTGCCAACCGCGAGTGTGCCGCGATCGGTCAGGCCAACGACCTCAGCCGTAAGTGCAGTTTGCTTCCGGACAATTGATTCGAGTGACAGTCGATCGCCGCGAGTTCGATCCCGCGTCCAGTGCGTAAGCATGTACGTCGGCAGCGACGCATCACAGATGAACCGAACGTGGGCTCCACCATCAGAAAGCCCGAGAACCGTGTCTGGGTTTTCGAGCATGACGGCGAGATGGTCTTGGGATCCTTTCGCATAGTTGGTAAACGCACCGAGCAGGAGCGCTCCGCCGGCGATCGAGTCGTAGAGAACCTCCCAAGGGTCCTTGCCACTCGCCTCGGCGATTCCGGCAATCGAACGATCTCGGGTGGGCTCGTAATCAGGCGGATCCCCAAGAACAAAGAGCCTCTCGAACATGTAGGCCATGTTGTCGGCGATTGATTCGTACTGGCGGTTCGGATCTTCGGGCAGATTCTCTTCAGCGAGAATCGCAGCCTTCACCTCAGGCTTTTG
>JBIIGP010000098.1:0-6890 GCA_044236415.1 Acidimicrobiales bacterium
GAATGCCAAGGTCGAGGACCTCGCCGAGTGCTTCGAGGCGGTAGACGTCGAGGTGATTGAGCTCAAGGCGACCCTCGTAGGTGTTTACCAACGTGAATGTGGGCGACGTAATGAGATCGTCGATACCGAGCGCCGCACCGAATCCCTGGGTGAATGCAGTCTTGCCAGCACCGAGATCGCCAGCGAGGAGCACGAGGTCGCCCGGACGTGCCAACTCGGCAAGCGCCGCGGCGAGTTCCTTTGTCTGTTCCGGCGAGGTGGTGCGGGCGAAAATCATCCGTTCACTCCTCGTGGATAGAACCGCGGGACTCGGGGCCCAATTCCACAAACGATCTCATAAGCGATCGTGTCGAGATGGCCAGCGACTTCCTCAGCAGTGATGGTTTCTTTGCCTTGGGTACCGATTAGTACAACTTCATCTCCAACTTCAACGTGGTCGTCGCCGCAATCAACCATGAGCTGATCCATGGTGACGACACCAACAATGCGCCGCTTCTTGCCACCGATGAGAACCTCGCCGCCAACGAGTCCGAGTCGCCGAGGAACACCATCGGCGTAGCCAATCGGAACTGTCGCAACCGTGGCATCGGATTCGAAACGGTGTCGGAGACCGTAGGAAATCCCTTCACCGGCTTTGACTCGCTTCACGGTCGAAACTTCGGCGCGCAACGAAAGTGCAGGTTGAAGATCGGGGGTGCCAGGAAGCCCCGGCGCCGGAGCGATGCCGTAGACCGCAATACCAACTCGTACGAGGTCGTATCGACCGCGCGGGTGCGCGATAGCAGCGGCAGAGTTTGCAGAATGACGTATCGACGGAATAATTCCCGCCTCGCCCAACTGAGTCAGGACGGCGTCGTAACGATCAAGTTGTTCGTCAGTGAAGGGATTATCGGGTTCATCGGCCACCGCAAAATGCGTGAACACACCTTCGAGAATTAGTTCGGGGCGCTTCACAACTTCACGTGCCAGAGAGAGAGCATCGGCCGGCGCAACGCCGACCCGATTCATGCCTGTATCGACCTTCACGTGAACGGGGACAACTTTGCCCTGTTCACGGGCAGCATTCGCGAGGAGTTCAACGGCGACCGGCGAAGTGATGCAAACGCGCAGGTCATAGCGAACAACGGCGACAAGATCTGCGAGCCGCGGTTGAGACAGTAAGAGGATCGGAGCAGTGATGCCCGCCTTACGCAGCACTGCGGCTTCTTCGATGAGTGCAACGGCGAGCCAGTCAGCACCGGCATCGAGCGCGGCCTCGCTCACCGCAATTGCCCCATGACCGTACCCATCGGCCTTTACGACAGCGCACACCAATGACGGCGCAACCAATGTGCGCAGAATGCCCACGTTGTGGGCGACCGCTCCGAGGTCGACCTCGGCGCGCGCAGCACGCATCGTGCTACTTGCCCGCGTCCTGTTCGTTCACGATGGCGCGAACGATGTCGCCGCGAGCGACGATGCCGACCAGTGAACCGGATTCGTCGATAACAGGAAGGCGATCGGCCCCCTGCTCATGCATGATCGTGGCCGCATGTTCCACCGTGTCATCGGGGCTCAGCGTTGGCGCCGCATCGCCCATGACTTCGCCGACGGTGGACCCAAGAGCCTTCTCGACATCGCGGTCGAACTGCTTCTTTGAAGAAGGAAGCTCGATGTAAGCACCGAGCAGGGCGATCACGGTGGGGAGGTGAACACGCGCCTCCTCAACGATGAGGTCAGCGGTCGACAGCAGCCCAACGATCGTTCCATCGGCATCGACGACGGGGGCACCGTCGACATCACGCACGAGCATGGTCCGCATCGCGTCCATCACGTTGTCCCCCGGGGCAAAGGTCAGGACATCGCTGACCATGACCTCACGAACAGGCAGTTCTCGCAGCATCGTTCCTCCAAGATCCGCGCCACTAAGGCCGCAGAAAGGTCAAGTCGTCGAGCACGGCTGGAAGATGAGCGATGACGTCGCCCGCTACCAGTCCTCGACGCCAGCCTAGGGCTCCGGCCCGACCATGGAGGAATGCCCCACCGGCCGCGGCACGAAGGGGTTCAACCCCACACGCCAGCAATGCGCCGATTATTCCGGCCAGGACGTCACCCGTTCCGGCCGTTGCCAACCGTTGATCGCCAGCAATCGAGACAAGGACATCGCCATCGGGAGCGGCGACCACCGTTGATCTCCCCTTCAGCAACACGATCGCGCCACTTTCGGCCGCGAGCGCGCGGGCATCGGCAATGCGATCATCTCCCGGAGCGTGACCTGTAAGCCGCGCGAATTCACCATCGTGCGGCGTGAGCACGGTGGTTTCGGAAACAAAACGCGACACCTCAGTACCGAGTGCAGTGAGACCGTCGGCATCAACAACGATCGGGACTCCCCGACCAGTTGCCGCAGCAACGACCTGTCGAATCTGTTCCTTCGTTGCATCAGCGATACCGAGACCATTACCAATCACAAGTGCATCAAACCGTGCGAGGTCAGCAATGACGTCGCCAGCCCATGTCCCTGATGGAAGGTCCGTGCGCACGATTTCAACCGGAAGATCGGTTGCTGCGCCGCCGGGAGTTGAAACCCTCACATATCCCGCGCCGGTTCGTGCTGCAGCACCAGAACACAATGCCGCCGCACCCCCCATCCCCGGACTACCAGCCACGACCCAAACGGCACGTTGCCATTTGTGAGCGTCGCTCGCCGGATCGGGAATCCAAGACGCGACTGCAGCAGCGCCCACGAGGTGCGCTCGTGCTGCGCGCGTGTCGAGTCCAATGTCAGCAACAGTGAGTTCGCCACTGCACGCAAGACCATCGCCAAACACATTGCCCGGCTTGAGTGCAGCGAATGTGATCGTCGCGTCAGCCTCGAGCACATCACCAGCGCACGAGCCGTTGAGCCCGTTGATACCTGATGGAATATCGACGGCAAGAACGAGACACCCTGGGGGCGCAATAGGCGCGTCCCATTCACCGCGAAAGCCCGTGCCGAACGCTGCGTCGATCACGAGATCGCAATCGGGAAGAACATCGGGGGCGTCGGCAACGTCGCAAACCGTGACGTGCACACCTTGTGCTTCGAGTCGCGCTGCGGCATTGCGACCATCGTTACCGTTATTTCCCTTACCTACGAGTACAACAACGCGCCGTCCGTAGGCTCCGCCGAGCAGTTCGATGGCTGCTCGAGCGACCGCTCCACCGGCTCGATTGATGAGCTCCTCAACTGGTTCGGGAGCGGCGCGATCGATCGCGTTCATTTCCTCCGGGGTCACGATGGGAACAAGTCCCCCGCCATCGATCGCATCGGGAAGGGGCAACGCCTGTGCGCCAATGGGGCCAAGCATGGGCGAAACAAGCTCTGTGCCGAGGGCAACAACAACAGCCTGCGCAACGATCGCCGAGTGGCTGAGCGTGAGGCGCCAACCCTCGATCCCCTGTTGCGCGGCCAATGCGGCGGCGCGTCCCGTTAACGAAACTGAAGGTCTTCCGTCTTCATCACGAAGCACTTCGATGTCGTGCCAGTCGGCGGCGCCAATACCAACACCCATCGCCTTCAGGACGGCTTCTTTCGCCGCGAAGCGAACGGCAAAACGTTCTGTTGGGTCAGAACGACGAAGTGCATACTCTCGCTCGGCCTCGGTGAAGAGTTTTTTGAGAAGTCCCGGTCGGCGTTCAAGCACACGACGGAAGCGATCAAGATCAACAAGATCGTTTCCGATACCCAGAATCATGAGCGCCAGTGTTCGGCCAGCAGGTTCACCGGTTCGGTCATCAACTCAATGACAGGAACGTCGGTCAGTAGATCGTCGCGGAAGATCGGTTCTGTTTCGGTTACCGCATGCTTAATGGCGGCATAACGATTTCGATAGCCCTGCAAGACCGATCGCAATGCAGGAAGCGCGAGGTCGTCGCGCAGATGAACATGCAGCAACGACAGCCCGGTGGTCTCTCCGTCTTTGATTTCGGGAACGATGACCACGGTTCGTCCGTCGTTGCGACCTTTCGCAACCAACACGGTGTGTTCGACTGCAACAAGTCGCTTGGTGCCCCGAAGCTGCGGATCATCGGTCGTCCGACTTTGAAGATCGCGGGCAAGTCCACCTCGATCGACGATGACGATACGGGCTTCATCGCGACCAGCCGGGTCAACATGACCCTCGATCGCGTAACGCGTGTAGCCGAGGACTTCGTCGACAAGTGGCTCAAGTGCCGAGAGAGTCCGCAGCGTTGAATAGGTGAGTCGATCTCGTGAGACACCAGTGCTGAGTACTTCCTTCACCAGCGGCACCTGCATAAGCGTTTCGTCGCTGCGGGAAATACCGACGGTAACCGTCTTGGCCTGATGCTTGATGGCGTCGACAGGTCGTGTGAGTTCATCGATCGCTGACGTAAGCGCCGCGACTAAATCCTCGAGGACTACTGCCGGAGTTCCTACCTTGCCGTACTCAACTTGGTACGACTCCAACGGCACAGAGCCAAGGGCGAAGCGCCACACGGTGGCCAGTCGCACTGCAGAACTCGCTTCGAGGTGACCGTTGTACTCCCCGCTACGAAGCCCATCGAAATAGCGCGACGCAAGCGTTGTTAAAAGCGGGCGAAGACCTTTAAGCAACGACTCGCCATCGCCGGGAAGACCCGCAGCAACCGCTGAATCGATGGCGGCGCGCGCCTCTCGGAGCGGTCGGGCCTGTGCATCAATGGCAAGAGCGGCTTCGTACCCAAAGAGATGACCCACCATCGCGGAAAGAATGAATGCGAGTCGCGGGTGCACCTCGGGTACAGCTATGACCTGCAGTGCAGCCGAGAAACGTTCTTCTCCCTGCGTTGCGATCACAACCGGTGCGGCCTTATGGGCCCGATAGATCGCGACTTCCTTCGCAACATCATCTGCAGTGGAACCCTGGAGACCTGCTGCACAAACAAGGATCATTGGCTCAGAGGAAAGATCGATGTGCTTCTTATCTTCCGTCCCATCGCACGCGATGGCTTTGTAGCAAAGCTCAGAGAGTTTGATGCGAACTTCTTCAGCAGCGATGCGATTTGCGCCATTGCCAACAATCGCCCAGTAACGCCGTGAAGGAGCGACTTGCTGCGCAGCAACTTCGATATCGCCGCGCAATGCGAAGGTCTGCTCCAACGCTTCGGGAATCTGGCGGAGCCCGTCAAGGACTGCAGCGCGATCTGGCGAGGTAACGCCGATGGCGTCGGCCAGCGCAGCAGCAAGCAAGAAGCATGCGGCGATCTGTGCGTAAAACGCTTTCGTTGAAGCGACGCTCATCTCAACGTCGCGCCCATCAGAGGTATAGAGAACGCCGTCGGCGCGGTCAGTGAGATCGCTGTTGCGACGGTTCACGATTGCGACAACATGAGCACCGCGCGCTCGCACCAAATCAACAGTTCGGTTGGTGTCGGTTGTTGTGCCCGACTGACTTACGGCGACGACCAATGTGTCGACCATGGAGTCGGCGAGGTGAAAACCGCTGAGTTCAGTTGCAAGAATCGCTTCCACTGCCACCGGAGAAGTCGGTGCAAAGGCGGCAAGGCCTTCAAGCAGCGCTCGGGCCGCTACAGCTGCCGTGCCCTGCCCAATCGCAAGGATTCGCGTGATGGACCCGTCGGCCAATGCTGCACGAAGTTCGGGCGAAAGCACTTCGTCGCCAAGAAGCACGTCGGAACGTCCATCGAGTTCTACCAACTTGCCCCGCAATGTCTTGCGGAACGAAGCGGGTGCTTCTCCGATTTCCTTGAGAAGGAAATGTGGTGAGTCGCCACGATCGATATCGCGAGTGGTGATCTGCGCATCGGCAAGATCGTCGGCGGCAACGGGAATGGCTGTGCCGTCGTAGGCCCAGCGTTCGATGCCTTCGCGATCTCCGGCCTGTGCGCCGACCAGTCGAACTACCTGACCACTGCTGGCCGGATTAGTTGGATCAACAGGAATATCGCCATCGAGTCGAAGGTACGTAGCTGTTTCTTCGACAACCCCATAGGGCTCGCTCGCAACAATGAACGAATCCTCTGCGAGACCGATGTACAGCGCTTGCCCGCTTCCACGAAGCGCAAGCAACAGCGAATCGGCGGCATCAGCAGCGCTTGCTGCGATCGCAACCGATCCTTCCAGTTCGTTCACTGTTGAACGGAATGCATCAAGCACATCGGTGCCATCTGCCATCGCTCGCGACGTAAGAGTCGGGATGACCTTTGCATCGGTTGTGATTTCGTCGGCAATGTGCAACGACTGGGCAGCTTTGAGATCGGCGAAGTTATCGACGTCGCCATTGAGTACAGCAGTTACGTAGGCGCCACCAACTTCATCGGTCTCTTCAGAGTTGAGCGGATGCGCGTTGGGCTGACTAATAATGCCAACGCTGGCCCAGCGGGTGTGGCCGAGGACAACTGCCTCGACATCGGGAGAACCAAGCGCGTGCCGAAGCAGCGGGTCCGAAACAATCGCAGCGCGAAGTGTTCGGGTGTTGTCGCCGAGTTCGCCGATCTCGGCCGCTGCTTTATAGACAAAGCTCAGATGACCCGCCGGCGTGCGCACGGCCATTGATCCGAACAATGGGTCGGCAGCTCGGTCAGCAACGACAGCGCTGAGCGCTGGCGAGGAAAGGTCGAGGCCGTGATTGCGAACCAAAAGGTGAAGTCCAGCGCTATCGCGTCCACGGACTTCGAGACGATCAAGTGCGGAAAGTGCCTGATGAATGGAAAGCGCAACTGCAACTGACGCGGGGCTGAACGCCTCGCCAACAGGTCCAACGCCATCGAGAAGGCCAATGACGCCATCGGCGGCGCGAAGTCGATCGCGCTGCACCGCCCAAACCGCGTCCTTCAAGGCCACGACAGCAGCATTCAGCCGTTCGAGCTCACGGCCCGCAAGAGCGTGCGCGCCCTGTGCATCGGAA
>JBIIGP010000099.1:0-6772 GCA_044236415.1 Acidimicrobiales bacterium
ACATCAGAATGACCAATCAAAACGCCGGCGAAAGAAACCGAATGGAACTCGTCACCAAGAAGCGGCTGCATATCGTCTCCGGCCGGGCCAACCTTCCGCTCGCAGAAGAGATTGCCGAACGCCTCGGAGTCGAACTCGGCGATGCGAATCTTGCCGAATTCGCCAACGGTGAACTTCACACTCGATTCGGAGAGTCAGTCCGCGGCACCGATGTGTTCATCATCCAATCGCATGTCAGTTCCGGCCGAATGAGCGTGAACGACGCGATCATGGAACAACTGATCATGGTCGATGCAGCAAAGCGCGCGTCAGCCAAACGCATTACTGCGGTTGCTCCCTTCTATGGCTACGCCCGTCAGGACCGAAAGTCCGAAGGTCGCGAACCCATCACGGCAAAGTTGATCGCCAACATGTTTAAAGCTGCCGGTGCAAAGCGGCTCATTTCTGTCGATCTGCACTCGGGCCAGATCCAAGGATTCTTTGATGGTCCAGTCGACCATCTCACCGCAATGCCAGTTCTGGTTGATTACATGGCTGGTCTTGGCGATGACTTGGTGATCGTGTCGCCCGATGCCGGTCGTGTGAAGGTTGCCGAGCGTTACGCCAACCAATTGCATGCCGATCTGGCCATCGTTCATAAGCGCCGCGTGAAGGGTCTGAAGAACACCGTCGAGGCCCGTGATGTGGTTGGCGAGGTCGATGGTCGTATTTGTGTACTCATCGACGACATGATCGATACCGGCGGAACCATCGTTGCTGCAGCTGAGCAACTCAAGGCTCGCGGTGCGACCGAAATCTACGCAGCCTGCACCCATGGCGTCTTTAGTGGCCCGGCAATTCAGCGTCTGAACGATTCGTGTATCTCGAAGGTCGTCATGACCAACACGTTGCCGCTGCCTCCCGAGAAGCAGTCAGACAAGATCGAAGTGCTTTCCGTCGCCGGAATCATTGCCGATGCGATCGATGCGGTCTTTGAGGACACCTCGGTCAGCGAAATCTTCGACGGCCACAACCAGAGCTGAGCACCGAGAAACTCTGGACGAACGTCTCCCTCAGGGCAGGATGCGGGGCGATTGCCGCAGCCACTGGGGGTGCGGGTGGACCGACGGAGCGGTCTGGCGGAGCGAGTTCGCCTTCTCCGGGGTGGATCGGTAGGATTGCCACCCGTTTCACGAACGTCAGCCGACGGCGCGCTACAGCGCTGCCTCCAGGAGCACCGAATCATGGCCATCACCCTCACCGCCTCAACCGGACGTATCGCCGGTTCCCGTTCTTCGACCCGCATGCGGACCGACGGTCTCGTGCCTGCGGTCGTCTACGGCCTGGGCCGCGATTCTGTTGCTGTTTCGGTTCCGTGGCCCGACCTTCGTCGTGCGCTTATGACCGAAGCTGGTCTCAACGCTCTCATCACTCTCGACGTCGATGGCCAAAAGGATCTCGCCATCATCAAGGATCTCCAGCGTCACCCGATCCGTCGCAATGTGTTGCACGTCGATTTCCTTCGTGTTGATCCCGACGCCGGCGTTGCTGTTGAAGTTCCGCTTGTGCTCGTTGGTGAAGCCAAGAAGGTTGAAGGTCGTCGCGGCATCGTTGATCAGCCGCTCAAGTCCCTCACCGTCACCGCAAAGCCGGCCAACATCCCAAGCCAGATCGAAATCGACATCACCGACCTCGACGTCGGCGACTCGATCACCGTTGCGACGCTCACTCTTCCTGCCGGTGTGACCACCGACATCGAAGACAGCATCCAACTCGTTCTTGGCCTCGCCACTCGCTTCTCAATGGAAGACGGCGCGACCGAGGGTGAAGCTGGCGAAGGCGCACCGGCCGAGGCTGCCGCCGAGGGTGCCGCCGAGGGCGACGCCGAGTAAGTGGCTTTTGGCGGCAGGGGCGGCGATCGCCCCCGACGCGGCACGCCGGCTGACGTTCTCGTCGTCGGTCTCGGCAATCCAGGAAGCGAGTACGACGGCACGCGCCACAACGTGGGCTTTGCCGTTATCGATCTTCTTGAACGACGCCATAACGGCCGCTTGAAATCGGGCAAAGAACGCGCCCTCGTTGACGAGGTTCGTATTGGTCAAAAGCGCGTCGCGCTGGCGAAGCCGACAACGTTTATGAATCTTTCGGGCGAGTCCGTCTCGCCGTTAGTGCGTCGTTTCGGAATTGAAGAAGCGTCACGACTCGTAATCGTTCACGACGAACTCGATCTGCCGACAGGAATCGTTCGCGTGAAGATTGGCGGTGGGCTGGCAGGCCATAACGGGCTTCGATCGATCAAAGCCCATCTTCACGACGACGCATTTGTGCGCGTCCGGATCGGCGTGGGGAAACCGCCGAGCAAAGAAGGTGGCGCTGATCACGTCTTGAAACGTGTCGGGAAAGCCGATCGCGAAGCACTAGATGTCGCGATTGAAGTTGCCGCCGATGCCGTTGAACTCATCGTGAGCGATGGTCCCGATGCGGCGATGAACCGAGTGAATGCTCGAGCGTCGTAGAGGCTCGGCGGAACTAGTACGGCAGCTCAACCTGACGAGGCAGGAGTTGGTAGGCAGGATTGAGAATTGTGAGCAGCCGATGATGCTCGCTTGTCATGCCTTCGACGATGAGATGAGTGCCGAGGTGAACGCCACCCAAGGTGCGACGGCCGAGGAACACCACGGTGATTCCGCCAGTTTCGTCGGCGAGCGTGAGCTCAAGGCTCGCAACCTGATCGGCCCAGGGTTGCACCCGAAGCGCTTTGACTCGGCCTGCAACCTTGACCTTTTCGCGCCACTTCACATCGGCAATCGGTACAACGTCAGTGAGGGAGCGAGCCCCAAGGTCGGCGAACTGTCTTTTGGTTTGATCAGTGCGCTCTTTTTCGAGACGCTTCGCGCTACCTGAGAACAGCCCCATGTCAGTGACGAATTCCTGTTGTTCCCGACACCGAACCGGTCTCGACCTTATGGATGTGTTGGCCCTTTGAGGTTCTCGTCAAGTGGTACGGAACAAAAGTGACGTTTGCATGCGGGACGTCGGCTAGTGCCTTGGCGATCCCGTCAGCAGTGTGGTCATGAAGGAGTCGATGCCATGCCGAGCGGTACTCACGGCGGGGGATGAGAACCGTCACTTCGGTTTCACCATCGGCGGCCAGTTCAGACACAACCTCAAGGACGGTTCGGTTGATTCTTCGATCGGGACACTCGCGCACGTCGAGTGAAATTTGCTTGAGCGGCAAATTGCTCCACTCTTTGGAGAGTTCCTGGGCCTTTTGTTCATCGACGGCGATATGAACGGCATCAAGTCGATCGGGATGCAGCGTTCGGGCGTATTGAATGGCACGGGCTGAGGTGCGATCGATTTTGTCGATGAGTACAACGACGGCGTGACGCTTGAGGATGGGAGCAGTGGCAGCGAGCGTTGCGTCTTCTGCGAGTTCAGCCTTTTCCGCTTCGTATTGGTGGTTCAGGCGGACGACGATCCACACGAAGATTGGAATCATCAGAATGATGACCCACGCGCCGTCGAGGAATTTTGTCGCGCTAATGACCACCGTGACGACAGCAGTAACAATCCCTCCGATGCCGTTAATGAGCAGACCGGTCTTCCACCCTTGTTCCTTCAAACGGATGTGGTGACGGGCCATACCGGCCTGAGACAGGGTGAAACTGAGGAAGACGCCAATCGCGTAAAGCGGAATGAGGCGGCTCACTTCGGCACCAAGAATGACGACAAGAACGGCGGCCACGGCGGCGAGCGTCAAGATGCCATTGCTGTACACAAGGCGATGGCCGCGCTTGGTCAGCTGTCGCGGCAAGAAGGAGTCTTCTGCTTGAAAGCTGGCGAGACGAGGGAAGTCGGCAAAGCCAGTATTGGCGGCCATGATCAAGATGAACATCGTTGCGAACTGCGTAAAGACGAACATCACTCGACCAAATCCCGAACTGCCGTAGACCCCCTCGGCGATCTGGGCAATGACGGTCTTGCCGGCCACAGGGATGGTGTGGAGTTCAGAGGCGAGCCATGAAATGCCAACGAACATGAGTCCGAGCATCGTTCCCATGATGACGAGTGTCTGTGCTGCGTTCTTCCATGATGGTTCACGGAAGGCGGGCACGCCGTTGGAAATTGCCTCAACACCTGTAACCGCTGCACCACCGGATGCAAACGCGTGCAGGACGAGGAACCAACCAACCGCACTGATGCCAAGGGCTTCGTGGGCTTGTTCTGGGTTCATTTCCTCGATGGAAATTTGATCGAGGCCGCCGCCAAACCCTGCCTTGTAGAGCCCGTAGCCGATCATGAGGGCCATAGCGACAACGAATGCGTAGGTCGGGACAGCGAAAATCCGTCCTGATTCTTTCACGCCTCGAAGGTTGCCGAGCGCAACAATTGCAATGAAGAAGAGTGCAATGAAGATTCGGTAGGGATAGAGCTCTGAGAAAACTGAGTAGAGAGCAGCCGTTCCGGCAGATGCCGAAACGGCAACAACCAAGATGTAATCGGTAAGGAGAGAAACGCCGGCGACCTGGGCGGGAAGCACGCCAAGGTTGTCCTTCGTGACGATGTATGCGCCGCCTGCGGACGGATAGGCCTTGATCGTCTGGCGATAACTCAAAACCAAGATGATCAACACGCCGATCATCGCGAACGTGATTGGCATCACGAATTGGAATGCAACAAGACCAATACCTGCGATTAGCAAGGTATGCAGAATCTCTTCTGTTGCGTACGCCGCTGATGAAAGGTTGTCCGAAGCAAAGACTGCGAGTGCAGTTGGTTTGCCGAGTCGCTCGTGTTCAAGTTGGTCGGTGTTGAGCGGACGACCAAGCAGTCGGTTTTTGAATCGAAACGACCGACTTTCAGGGATCGGTGTTCGAGAAGACGGCGGTAGTGGTGCCGGGCCGCCGGGGGAGGGACTCGCAGTGGGAGTTGTCATGACCCACCTAGTTGACACCCGCAGGGCCACTCAGCGCAATCACCCGTGATCCAAATCACATTGCCGAAACCTGAACAGGCGCAGCGTCGGGTTCGACCAATGAGGGTGGGGAAATTGTTGGTCGAACTGGTGGCTAGCCTTCAGTCCTCACCCCCGGCGCAGTCTGTGCCGGGCGTACGCGCGTGTCCTGAGGTCCAATGGCTCTGTCCGATCTGATCCCGATGATGGCCGATGAGCCCGCGCTCGTCTCGATCCTGGGACGTCGCGAAGGTTCCATCGTCATCCCGGAACCAGCCCGAGCCATCACGATTTCTTCACTGGTTGACCGGGCTGAGCGTCGACCGGTGGTGGTTGGCGTCCCTACGACCGCAGAAGCCGAACGTCTCGTGCATGACCTCGCTGCGTTCCTCGGGCCCGATGACGTCGAGTTGTTCCCGGCATGGGAAACGCTCCCGTTCGAACGGGTGAGTCCCGCGATCGACACGATGGGTCGACGCTCACGAGTGCTGTGGCGCCTCCATGAACCCGAACGAGCCCCGGCCGTGATCGTGGCGCCGGTTCGGGCGCTCGTTCAGCGTCTTGGTCCTCATGTCGGAGAAATCGAACCCATCACAATTGGTGTTGGCGACGTTGCGGATCCTGTTGAACTCATCGAACAACTTGTGAGCTTCGGCTACCGACGCGAAGTCCAGGTGGAACATCGTGGCGAGGTTGCGGTTCGCGGCTCAATCGTCGACATCTACCCGAGCACGGCCGATGTGCCCATTCGTATCGATCTTTGGGGCGATGAAGTTGATCGCCTCACCGAGTTTTCGATTGCCGATCAGAGAGCAACAGTTTCTGTGGCAGAGGTAACGATTTTTCCGTGTCGCGAACTCCTCCCCACCGAGGAGGTGCGTGAACGCGCTGCGGCTCTCGTGGGCACCCAGCCTTGGGGGCGGGAGCAATGGGAGCGACTTTCCGAGGGCCAGATGTTCGATGGCATGGAGAGTTGGTTGCCCTGGTTGGTTGATGACAACGCGGACGATCCAGATGTTCTTTTTGATCTGCTTCGAGACGACGCACAAATTCTGCTGATCGAACCGCGACGAATGCGTGATCGCGCTGGGGACATCCTTGCTGAGGAGCAAGACCTCGAGCAGTCGCTCTCGCGAACCTGGGGCGCGGAAGGATCCTTCCCTCAACTTCATGTTCCGTTCGAACGACTTCTTGGCCGCACGGGCGCACCAATGTGGACTGTGCTCGATGTTCCCGATGCACCGAGCACACCGGTCGTCGGAGCATCGGGTTGGGATCCCGTTGTTGGTGACGGAAACCTGCTGGTTGATCAATTGCGTTCGATGCTTGCTGATGGGGCAACGGTTGTTGTGGCCGCTGATGGAAGCGGTTCAGCCGATCGGTTAGTGACATTGCTCGGCGATCAGGGCATTCACCTTTCATTCGATGAGCGCGGACGCGAAGACCTGTCGACACCGGGCGGACACGTCGTTGTTGCTCCGCTCGAGCGTGGGGTTCGATTGCCGCAGATCGGTCTTGCACTTCTCGCTGAATCCGATGTCACCGGGCGTCGTCGCGCTCATCGTCGTGCACGGCCGCGTAAGGCAGTTGCTCAAGGTCACTTCGATGACCTCGCGCCAGGCGATTTTGTCGTTCACTATCAGCACGGTGTTGGCCGATACGGCGGAATGGTCAAGCGCGCAATCGGTGGAGTCGAGCGCGACTACTTACTTCTTGAATATCGCGGTGATGACCGTCTTTATGTTCCTAGTGATCAAGTCGATGCGGTTCGGCCCTTCACTGGTAGTGATTCGCCCAGTCTGAGTCGCCTTGGCGGTGGCGAATGGCAAAAGAACA
>JBIIGP010000100.1:0-6769 GCA_044236415.1 Acidimicrobiales bacterium
AAAGAGCGACCAGTGGTATCTGCGAATTCACCGCGCATCGCAGCACGGTTTGATTCAAGCCCAAGTTGGACAGCTCGTTCCGCCATCGGAAGGGTGAGAATTCGTCGGAAGGTAGGCATTTCATCGAGTACGAACGTTGAGTCCAGCGAGAAGTGAA
This sequence comes from Acidimicrobiales bacterium, assembly GCA_044236415.1. Classification (GTDB taxonomy): domain Bacteria; phylum Actinomycetota; class Acidimicrobiia; order Acidimicrobiales; family Acidimicrobilacustridaceae; genus Acidimicrobilacustris. The sequence continues at coordinate 158 of JBIIGP010000100.1, forward strand.
TGCCCTTCACGTTGATCATGTACATCGGATGAATATGGTGGCCGGCTGCAGCGGCCTCTTCGCAGAATGCGAGCGCGTTGCGATGGCCTTCGGGATTGCCGGGGAACAGCGTGAGCGGGTTGATGTTGATCAACTTGAATCCAGAGGCTGTGCTCATGGCCAACAACAACTCTTGATCGGCAGCATCGAAGTCGGCCGAACCGGAACGAGGAAGAAACTCGATGACGCCGTGGTCGAACTCGGAGAGAACTGCGCAGAGCGCAATTAACTCATCGGGCTCGGCCAGGTTCGAAGGAACCGGCTTGCCCTCATGATCGGAGTGGATATCGAGCTGTGAACTCGAGAAACCGATGGCGCCTTGTGTCATGGCGGTGCGCACGAGTTGTGCCATCTGCGTGATTTCGTCGTGGGTCGCAGCTCGTTCTGATGCTTCAGCACCCATCACGAGTCGACGAATCGCGCAATGTCCGACGTATCCAACGAGATTGATTCCAATGCGGCCTTCCAGACCGTTGAGGAAATCGCCGTAGTCGCCACCGCGAAAGTCAACGCCCTCAAGAAGTGCATCAACTTCCATACCTTCGACACGAGAAAGCATGTTGATGAGCCAGGCCACGCTCTCGGGGTCTGCCGGAGCAATGCTGAAACCGCAGTTGCCCATCATGGCGGTGGTAACGCCGTGCCACGACGATGGGGACATCGTTGGCTCAAAATGTGCTTGAGCGTCGTAATGGGTATGAATGTCAATGAATCCGGGAGCAACGACCGCGCCGAGAGCATCGATTTCTTTTGGGGCCTTCGCTGTGCTTGTACCTATGAAGGTGATCTTTCCGGCTGTGACTTCGATGTCGGCAGCGAACGCTTCAGCGCCGGTTCCGTCAATGAGGCTGCCACCGCGGATGATGAGGTCTGGTGAATTCACGATGCTGTTCCAATTCGATTCGAAGGGGTGAAGGTGACAGGAAGATGGGCGGGGGAGCGTTGTCCCAGACCCGTGATGTGCACCGGTTCGATGGCGTCGGCAAATCGAAGGTCGGCGAGGCGAGTCAGAACTTGTTCCATGGCGACGCGCAGTTCCATTCGGGCGAAGTGAATACCGAGACAAACGTGCGCTCCGCTACCGAAGGCAAGATGGCCTTGTGGCTCGCGGTAGATGTCGAAGACGTCGGGGTTGTCCCAACGTTGCGGATCGCGGTTGGCGATTCCGACAACAAGATTCACAAGTGTTCCGGCGGGAACGGCAACTCCTTCAATTTCCGCATCGGCAACTGTTGTGCGCCCGAATGACATAAGCGGCGGTTGCCAACGCAGTCCTTCTTCAATTGCTTGTTCAATCAGCGAATGATCGTCGCGCAATGCCTGCAACTGCTCTGGATGCGACAAAAGACCGAAGAGGAGATTGCAAAGCGTGCGATACGTGGTCTGCGCGGCAGCGGGAAGAAGCAGGCGAAGAAACGCAATGACTTCGTCGTCATCCAATGCTTGACGACCGGCGTCGTCGCGAAACTCAGCCTGGACAAGATGGGTCACAAGATCAGAACGCGGGTTGGTGCGTCGATCGGTAACGGCAGCTGCGAGGTACTCGCCGAACTCGGCTGATGCCTCTTCGCGCTCCTCGGCCGAGATACTGACGTTCGTGAGGATTGCTGCCCACCGATAGAACGACGAGACATCTTCCTGAGGAAGACCGCATGCGGCAGCGATGACCTTGAGTGGGTAGTGAAGAGCGAAGTCATCGACTAAGTCAGCAGTTCCCGATTCGATGAATGTGTCGATCGTTGTATCAACGATCGCTCGAACGAACTCTTCTTCCCATCGATGCATTTCGCGTTTGGTGAGCGCACCTTGAATGAGTTGACGATGACGCCCATGCTCGGGTGGGTCCATCTCAATGATTGTGCGACCGATCATCTTTCCGAGGCTGGCCTCGTACCAACACGACGAAAAGTGCTCTTGGTCTTTGAATCCGGCGTCGACGCCATCGAAGGACAGCACCGATATCTGCTCGGCATCGGGAAAGAGGATGTCTTCGGCGCCGACCATGTCGAAGAACGAGGAGAACGTCCCGGGATGTACCGGACACTCGGCGGCACGCTCGGCGAGTTTCGGGTAGGGATCGCGCACCACGTTGTGGCCGAAGAATTCATCCTTCTTGGCCAGCATCTCGTCGCTGCTCATATATGCCCCCGTTGCTTGAGGGCCGACGGTAGCCGAGTGTTTATCTGCACGTTACGGAGATCTAAGGCCTTCGCTACTGCGAAGAAAAGATGCGGAGGACTGACCTTTACGATACGGTCCGTATCGTAATGGGGGATGTGAAGAACGATCAGTCGTCAGCAGGGCGACCACGGGATCCGCGGCTTGATGCTGCGATCATCGACGCGACCGTCGCGATCCTGACCGAGCGTGGCTACAACGAACTGAGCTTGGCGGCCGTTGCCGATCGAGCTGAAACAACGACGGCTGCGATCTATCGACGCTACGGATCGAAATCGGAACTCGTGGCAAAGGCAGTGTTCCGCACCGATGGCGACGACGTTGTGGCCGACACGGGCGATGTCGCTGCAGACCTTGCAACCATGATCGGGTGGTCGGTGGAGAAGTTGCAGCATCCGGCGGCGCTTGCCGCCATCATCGGACTTCTTGGTGAATCAAAACCAGAGCGAAAGAAGAGCGTCGCGCAATCAAGCGCCGCTTCTCGGTTGACTGCCGAACGACTGGAACGAGCGAAGGTAACTGGTGAGTTGCGCGCTGATGTCGATACCTCGGTTCTTGCATCGTTGATTGATGGCCCTGTGCTCCACGCCGTACTTGGCGGAATGGCGCAGCAGATCGACGAGGAATGGATCGCGCAGCTCGTGAATGTCGTACTGAACGGTGCGCGCCCAGATCCAGCAGCCGTGAAGTCGTCAGGGCGACACGCGAAATCTCAAACTCATGCGAAAACAAAGAACCGAAAGGTCACAGTGAAATGAAGCAGATCATGCTGCACGGCGCCAATGACTGGCGCCTTGACGAAATTGACGAACCAACACCCGGACCTCGTGATGCGCTCGTACGTATTGCGGCCTGCGGAATCTGCGGAACAGACGTGTCGTATATCCACATGGGCATGACCCCAGGACATCCCATTCCGATGGGTCACGAAATGGCAGGCGTTGTCGAGTGGGTCGGTAGTGAGGTTGCTGGTATTTCGGTTGGTGACCGTGTAGTTGTGTGCCCATCCGATGCTGGTGACGGCCCAATGGGAACTGGTGGCTCGCAAGGCGGACTTACGCCGCTACTGCATGTGCCCGATGCGGCGAATGGCAAGCGCCTGTTCAAAGTTCCCGCCGGAATGGATCTGACAACCGCTGCACTCGCTGAACCACTTGCGGTCGGAATGCAATCGGTGAATCAGTCCGAGGCGAAGCCAGGGGAGAAGGTTGCAGTCTTCGGTTGCGGACCAATCGGTCTGTTCGCAATCGCAACGCTTGCCGATCGCGGCGTGACCGATGTCGTCGCCATCGATTTCAGCCATGCCCGCCTCGAACTCGCCAAGCAAATGGGTGCGTCTCACGTCCTCGACCCCTCCGAAGTCGATGTATGGGCGGAACTCAAGCGCATTCACGGTGAAGTGCCGTTCATGTTTGGCCCGACAGCCGCAACTGATGTCTTCATCGAAGCATCAGGCGCCGACAGTGTGATCGGTGACGTGTTGCAGAACGGGCGAGTCGACGGCCGCCTGGTGATCGTGGCTCTTCACTATCGCCCCGTCTCGACGAACTACGTGAACCTTTTGATGAAGCAGTTCACCGTGCGTGGTTCGATGGAATACCCGGAGCGATTCGAAGATGCGATTGAGTTGCTCGAACGCCGAGATTTGTCGGCAGTAATTAGTCACAAGCTTTCACTTGAAGAGTTCGGCGAAGGCCTTGCAGTGCTTGAAGGTTCGAAGGATTGCGGCAAGGTCATGATCACAATGGAAGGTGCATGATGAACGGCGTTTCCTTTGATTTCACGGGGACAAAAGTTCTCGTCACCGGTGGCACCAGCGGAATCGGTTACGCAGTTTCATCTGCCTTTGCCGATGCGGGTGCCTCGGTCACCGTTACCGGGACTCGTTCCTCGGCGGCCGACTACGACACCGAACTTTCACGGTTCACCTATGCGCAACTTGAAATGCGTGATGGAGAAGCGGTCGACGCACTCGCAGCCGGCCTCGGGACTCTCGATGTTCTTGTGAATAATGCTGGAGCGAACTTTCCCGATGGTCTCGACGAATGGAGCCCTGAAGGCTTTAGTGCGTCGCTCGCAATGAACGTTGAAGGCGCACAGCGTCTGTCGGTGCGTTCTCGTGAAGCGTTGGCCAAGAGTTCGATGGCTGGCGGCGCAAGCGTCGTCAACATGATTTCGATGATGACCTACCGCGCAACCACAATCGTTCCCGGCTACTCCTCTTCGAAGGCTGCTCTGCTCGCGCTCACGCGAAACCTGGCATTGCATTTTGTGAATGACGGAATCCGTGTGAATGCTGTCGCTCCTGGCCTCATCGATACGCCAATGACTGCTCCGATGAAGCCGTATCCCGAAATGCTTGATGGCGAATTGGCCAAGCAAATGATGCGGCGAATGGGGACTCCCGAAGAAATCGCGGCGGCCGTTCTCTTCCTTTCTTCGTCGGTCTCGTCATTCACTACCGGAACCGCTCTCGCCATTGACGGCGGCTACCTCGCGCTCTAGAGCGGAGACTTCACATGACGAACGAAATTCGAATCGATGACCTTGCATCGCCAGTGCTCAACGACATCCAGAAGATGGGCATTGACTACGGCGAAACGGTTCATACCGAACTCACTGTCGATGCCGTATGCGAGGCCGCCATCGCGGCGACGGGTCTGAGCGATTTTGGTCCTGAGGATTTCCGCGAAAGACTCGGGCTTCAACTCGATGAAATCGACAACGACCCTGAGCGCACCGGCCTTGGCCGCATGCTGATGTTCGGCGACTGCCTTCGGTATGCATCCAATCGACTGCGCATCCGGGAGCTTCTCAAACAACATCCTGAGATCCTCGATATCGAAATCGAAAAGCCGGTGATCGTGATCGGCCTTCCACGATCAGGCACCACGAACCTGGTGAACCTTCTTGCCGCCGACAGCCGGTTCCGTTCGATGCCGCTGTGGGAATCCTATGAACCGGTTCCCGATCCGAATGAGGCCATTGGTGCCGACGGCATCGACCCACGGTGGACTCGTTGCCAAGGTCAATGGGAAGCAATGCAGGCCGGCGCTCCGTTTATTGCTGCGATGCATCCGATGAACCCAGACCATGTGCATGAAGAGAACGAACTCATGGCACCCGATTTCTCGAACTACAACATCGAGTGGGTCGCCCGAGTCCCCGAATGGCGTGACTATTACTTGGCTCACGATCAGACACAGCACTATGCCTATTTGAAAACAGTGCTGCAGATTTTGCAGTGGTACCGGCCTCGTGAGCGTTGGGTTCTGAAGTCTCCGCAGCACCTTGAACAGGTTGGCCCGTTGATGACGGCCTTCCCCGACGCGACTGTTGTCGTGACCCATCGCGACCCAGTTGCCGTCGTGCAGTCAACGATCACGATGCTGACCTACGGCGCGCGTACGGCATATAAGTCCACCAAGCCAGAGTGGTACCGCGATTACTGGACCGACCGCATTGGTCGCCTCCTCGATTCGTCGATTCGGGATCGCCATTTACTTCCTGCGGATCGCACCGTCGATGTGTACTTCCATGAGTACATGGCCGACGAGATCGGCACAATGCAGCGCATTTATGACGCCGCCGGAATTGAATTCACCGACGAGGCCAAGGCTGAGGTCGCTGCGTATCAAGCAGCTCATCCGCGAGGCAAAGAAGGACGCGTGGTTTACAACTTGCGTGGCGATTTTGGCGTTACCCCTGAAGACGTTCGTTCCCGTTACACCAACTACATGAGTACATTCCCCGTTCAAATTGAGGTCCAATGAACATCCAAGAGCAAGTCGACCATCTCATTGACACCCGACCGGGCAAAGAGTTACTGACTCCGGTCTACGACGATCCCGCCTACCCGATCGTCGATGGCCTCATTTACCGTTCGGCTGGTACGACAGCGACCTACATGATTCTGACCGACAACGGTCGCATCATCGTCAACACCGGTATGGGGTATGAGGCTCCGCATCACAAGCGAGTGTTTGATGCGATCTGCCCCGGACCAACGCATTACATCTTCACCACCCAAGGTCACGTTGACCATGTGGGCGGCGTTGACCTCTTCAAGGAAACAAACACGAAGTACGTCGCTCAGGCCAACAATCCCGCTCACCAGCGCGACGACAAGCGCATTCAGGGCTTGCGTATGCGCACCGCGGGTATTTGGTTCGACATGCTCGGCACCGATGCTCAGCGCATCTATAAGGAAAACCCTGGCGTTTCGATGGCGCAGTCAGAGCCAATGCCGGACATCCTTTTTGAAGATCGACTCTCGCTCACGATTGATGGACTGCGTGTTGATCTCTTTGCCGCAGTTGGTGAAACGACTGATTGTTTGATCGTCTGGCTTCCGGATCACAAGATCGCGCTGGTCAGCAACCTGTTCGGTCCGCT
>JBIIGP010000101.1:0-6731 GCA_044236415.1 Acidimicrobiales bacterium
GCTTGAGGCCTGCGAGAAGAATTCGGAAACTGCAGGCATCGAATAGGCGGGATTGGCGAGAAGGCCAGTGGGGAGGAGAGGAAACTTGGCGCGCTTTTCGATGCGGATGAATAGAAGAATGAGCATCGGTGCGGCAACGAGTAGTGCCAGTTCGATTGGTTGGGTCCAACCCCAAGATCCACCTCGATCGAGATAGAGGAGTATCGATCCTGTACCCAACATGAGGGTGATGCCGCCGGCGATATCGAAACCGATGTTGGATCGACGTTGCGTCTCGGTGAGCCAGCGCAAGCAGAACGGGAGAAACGCGAGAGCGAGTACACCCTGCGCAAGGAACACGCCGCGCCAACTGAGGGCCTCGACCATCGGGCCGCCAAAGGCCAGACCAAGAGCCGGTGCGGCAGCGGAAACAAACGCCCACATGCCGAGAGCCTTGGGGCGAGCATCGAGAGGAAACGTTTCCATGATGAGCGCGACTGCGGTCGGTGCGGTGGCAAAGCCGGCGGTCTGGCTGATGGTTCGAAAAATGATGAGCGAGGCCGCATTCCATGACAGTGCGGTGAGGATTGCGGCGGCACCGCACACGGTGAGGCCGGTGAGGAAGACTCGCCGCTGTCCTTTGAGATCACCGAGTCGACCGAAGGTGGGAAGCATGACAGCGCCGACCAGCATCGGAAGCGAAAGCACCCACGAAAGCGTCGAGGTGGACGCGTCAAGATTTTCACCGATTTCTGGAAGTGCGGCAACGAGAATGACCGCGGGCCAGCCCGAGACAAAAACGCCGAGCATCGTTGCGACGAGTACCCGTCGCTGCTTCCCCCTGTCCACCGGCCGAGGCTACCGGCAGGGAGTGATCCGCTCGAAGAAGTAGGGAACTAGCGTTTCCCCCTCAGGAGGATCGGTATGGCGACATCATCACGCACGCTTGTCATCACAACAGGATCGGGAATCGGAGCATCGGTAGCCCAGAGGCTTCGGGATCGAGGCGATGTGGTGATCGAGACTGATCCATCACTCGACCTTGCCGATGCGCACGCCGTCAGCGGGGCACTCGGCTCGCTTGTTGAATCAGGAACGGTTGATCGCGTTGTGCTTGCCGCGATTGATCCATCGGCATTTCGCGCCGCTCCAATTACGTCTCTTTCAGAAGAGGAATGGGATCAGGCAGCGGAGTATCCGATGCGAGCTGCATTCGTTGTGTTGCAACAAGTGCACACGGTCATCGCCGATGGCGGTCGCGTCGTCCTGATCCTGCCGACGGTGGCGACCACCGGTGTAGCCGATCTCGTACCGCTGTGTAGCGCAGTTGAAGCCATACGAGTGATGGCCAAAGCAGTCGCCCGACGTTGGGGTGCACGGTCGATCACGGTGAACACAATCGAAGTCGAACTTGCTGCATTCATGCTTGGCGATGACATTGAGGGTGATGCTGGAGGTGTCGGTGTGCCGGTAGTGCCGGTGCTCGGTCAACCGGCGTTGCCGCCAGGTTCAGCGGTTGACGATGTTCTTGGGCTTATCGACATGTTGGCCATGCCAGCAGCTGCTGCCATTACCGGCGCACTTCTGGTTGCTGATCGCGGAACGGTGATGCAGCCATGAGCGAACCTCAAGGTTTGATGGAGGGCCGCGTTGTTCTCGTGACTGGAGCGGGCGCCGGCGTGGGCCGCGGCGTTTCCGCCGCTTTTGGGTCAGCGGGTGCGATTGTTGGCATCGGCGTGCGTCGACCAGAAGCAGCCGAGGAAACTGCGGCTGATGTCGCAGCTGCAGGCGGCACACCAGTGATCTTGCGCTGTGATGTCACCGATGCGGAGCAGAGTGCTGCCGCAATTGCACAGTTGGTGTCTGATTACGGCCGTCTCGACGCGGTCGTGCATAACGCTGTTAGCGGTCGTTCAAGCGAAGCGACGGATTTCGAAAACACCACACTCGAAGAATGGGAAGACCACGCATCAGTCACGGTGCGTGCATCGTGGCGCCTTGCGGTGCAGGCCTATCCGCATCTGCAAAAGACTCAGGGCGCGTACTTGCTCATGAGTTCACCCGCAGGCATCGAAGGGTCTGAGCGTGCACCGTTTTACAGCGCGGTGAAAGCAGCACAACGTGGATTCGTGCGCGCGCTTGCCCGTGAATGGGGCCCTGATCACATCCGCGTGAACAGCGTGGCGCCATTGGCGATATCGCCGGCGCTCGAGAACATGAAAATTCTCGAACCCGAACGCGTGAAGCGCATCGAAGGGCTTGTTCCTCTGGGTCGCCTCGGTGATCCCGAAACCGATATTGGGCCACCGTCAGTCTTTTTGTGCAGCGATGAAGCGCGTTATGTCACTGGCCAAACACTGGTTGTAAGTGGCGGACGATTTACCAGTCTCTAAGGCGAGCGCGAAGTTCCTCGTTGTGTACAAACACAGGGAGCTCTTCACTGTCGTTATATGTGGGACGCACTGACGTTCCACCGTCGACGCACAACACCTGACCGGTGACGTACGCCGACATGTCCGACATCATGAACAACACGCCTTTGGCGATGTCGTCGCTGGTACCGCGACGGCGCATCGGGATCACATCGGTGTCGTTGCCGTCGGTGTCGCCAGGCTTTCGAGTCGAGGCACTCTTTGGCGTCGCGATCGAGCCAGGAGCAACCGCATTCACACGGATGTTGCGGCTTCCCCATTCGATGGAAAGCGATCGCGTGAGTGAGAGCACTGCCGCTTTGGCCGCGGCGTAGGCCGAGCCGTAAGGCATGCCATTGAGCGCCGAAGTAGTGGCGATATTGCACAGCGTTCCGCCATTGCCTTGCTCAACGAGGCGACGTCCAACGGCGCGAACGGTGTTCACCGTTGAACCGAAGTTGAGCGCCATGACATCGTCGAATGCAGGGTCATCGCCTGCGAATGGGGCCCACTGCGGCGGCCACATTCCGCCGGCAACCTGTACCGAACCGCGCAACGGCGCGAGTTCGCAGGCTTTGTCGACAACTTCGGCAACGGCTGCTTTGTCGCGGCCATCAGCAAGAAGACCAATGTGTTTGGTGCCATCGGCTGCCAGCGCGTCGGTGCAGACCTTCAACTTTTTGGCGTCGATATCGACAGCAACAACTGATGCGCCGGCGTGACCGAGAAAACGACTGATGGAGGTTCCGATGCCGCCACCGCCTGCGCCCATCACAACGACAGAGAGCCCTTCAAGGCCCCACGGGTTTGAAAGCGGGGAGAGTTCAGACATCTTCACTGCCCCAGTGGCTCGGACGCGTGGAATCGGGTCGGTGCCATCCGCCGCCGGCCCAGGTTCCGCCGTCGACATGAATCGATGTCCCGGTGATGAATCGTGAAAGGTCAGACGCAAGGAAGAGCGCGGCGGCAGCAGTGTCTTCGGTAGTTCCGAGATAGCCAAGCGGCGGAAGGAATGCCGGAAGAAATTCCGGATCACTTTCGACCAGTGTTTGCTGCAGGCCTTTGTCGCCTTCAGAAGGTTGCGCATCGGGGGAGATCGAATTCACGCGAATGCGACGAGTGCCGAATTCAAGCGCAAGAGATTTAGAAAGACTTTCAAGCGCCGTTTTCATCGCCGCATAGATGCCGAAGCCGGGGCCGGCCTGGTGCGCTTCAATCGACGTGATGTTGATTATCGAGCTGCCATTCGGCATGAGCGGTGCAACGCGGCGAATGAAGTGGGTGACCTGCGTGAAGTTCTCGGCGATGAGCGATGCCTCACCTTTGGGGCTTACATCGAGGAATGGTGAAACGAATGTGCCGCCAGCGTTGTTGACGAGCACGTCGATGTGTCCGTGAGTTGCGGTGATGTTCTCGACGAATGCGTCGACGGCTTCGGCGTCGCGAACATCGAGCACTGCGGAGATCACTGGGCGGCCAAGTGCCTCGATTTGTGCGGCGACGTCAGCAAGGAGTTCCTCCTGCCGGTCACAGATCGCCAAGGTTGCGCCGCAGCGGGCAAAGAGCAGTGCGGTGTCGCGCCCGATGCCCTCGGCTGCTCCGGTCACGATGGCGACTCGGTCGGTGAGGAGGATGGAACGTTCGTCGAAAAGATGAGCCATGGGCTCACTCTCGCACATCCTCAGAATGGACGAGACTGTTCGGATGGACCTGACCTTGTGGCCGCTCGCGAGCCAGCCGTGGCCTGCGCTTTGCGAGGCCGTAGAGCTGGTCGAAGGGCTGGGCTGGCACGGAGTCATGGTCGAAGACCACTTCATGGCCGATGGAAGTGGGTTCGGAGCGGTCTCCGACCCACGCTTCGAGGTCACGACAGTCCTTTCGGCCCTTGCGGTGGCCACGAAGTCGCTCCGACTGGCTCCGTTGGTGATGTCGGCGACCTATCGGCACCCAGCGGTGGTGGCGAACTGGGCGGCTTCGGTGGATCACATTTCTGGGGGCCGGCTGATGCTGGGCCTGGGTGCTGGCTGGCAGATCAACGAGCATGAGCAGTACGGGATCGAGATGGGAACACCAGGGGAACGAATCGGACGTCTGGACGAGTACTGCTCGGTCGTCCGATCTCTGCTTGAACAATCGGTGACAGATTTCAACGGAAGGTTCTTTGAACTTTCGAACGCATGGTGTGAGCCGAAACCAGTGCAGGATCGATTGCCATTACTGATCGGCGGAAAAGGCGATCGGATGCTTCGACTCGTTGCTCGACACGCCGACATGTGGAACATGTGGGCAATGCCATCGAAGTTCGCCGAACGTTCCGCAGAACTTGATCAAGCCTGTGACGACATTGGTCGCAACCCAGCGACGATTCGTCGTTCAACGCAGGCGCTTGTGTGCCTCACTGATTCGGAGTCCGAGGCGCGCTCGTTCACTGACGGGACTGTTGGACGCGCCGCGTTCGCAGGGACGGCCAAGCAGTTCGCAGACCTTGCTGCGCAATGGCGTGACGCGGGCGTCGACGAACTGGTGATTCCTGATTGGCATTTGGGTACTGGTACTCAGCGCGCAGAATCGATTGAGGCGATTACTGCTGCACTGCGGGTGTGACTGAACCAACGGGGCGGCGCCACCGCCGCATTGATGCCCATACAACCCAAGCGATCGCTCCGACGGGAATCTCGAGCAGATAGACAAAGCCGCGGAAGAGAAACACCGCAGCGGTTGACGCGTTCTCGGGTCCGCCGAAGCTGATGAGGGCGGACGCGGCTCCGACTTCGACGAAACCGACGCCGCTCGGTGTGATCGGGATGGTTTCAAGAAGTCGCGCAAAGGCAAATGCTGCAAATGCCTCGGTGAGCGTGATGCCGTCGATCCCGATTGCGCGAATGCACGCAAAGAGAAGGAGAAATTGAATGAGGTTGAACAAAAAGATCCAAAGGGTGATGAATACCCAACGTTCGCGAACGAGACCAATGCTCTGGTGGCGGAAATCGAGAACGCCGTTCACGACATCAGGTGTGCGATGGCGGCGTGTGACAGTGCAGAACCATTCAACGACTGATTGGCCTAGCCGACCGATACGTTCGGCCAGTCGTTCGCTGCGCATGATGAGACCGAGAACTACTGCCGCTACAACAAGTGCAACAAGACCGAGAATCGTTGGAAGGACCAGTTTTCCGGTCGCATCGCCGGAGATGAGAAGCAGGGCCAGCGCGAGAACAGGCATCGCTAATTTCGCGAAGATGTTCCAAATTCCTGACACGAGGATCGAAAGGGTGATCGCTGGAGGCGTGAAACCCCAAGACATGTCGATCGCATAGGTCGCCCCAACGCCCACCGCGCCGCCGAAGGGGAGCGAATTCGAAACAGCGCTTCCGGCGAAGTTCACGCAGAGCGCTTGCATGTGTTTCAGGCCAGGAAGCGTGTTGGTGAGTACACCGGTGTAGGCGAGCATCGCAAGAAACCAAAGCGCAATGAGCGCAGCGATTTCGACAGGCGACAACTTGCCCATTTCAGTCCAGACGTCGGCGTAATCGGAGCCCGTGATTTTTGGAATGACGAAGGCAAAGATGAGAACGACGACCGTGAGTGAAATGCCGACTTCAGCAATTCGCCGCGTGCGCGATTTCTTGTGCAGTTCGTGGCTAACGACAGCAAATGCGTCTGTGGCTTCTTCCGCGCTCAGGCCTTGAAGGACCTCGGGGAGTTCTTCGTCGGGTGTGTCGGTCATTGACCGGCAGAGATGAAGAGATCGGCAAAGGCCGCAGGCAGAGGTGTGCCAGAGGTGCCGGATGTTTGCGAAAGGACGTACCACTCGGTACTGAATGCGATAGCGAAGATGTCGTCTGGGAGCCCAAGAAAAACGGACAATGTGCGAACGGTGTCGGGAGCGCCGGTTGCTTGGGTGGCATGTGCGGCCATCGAAGCTTTGCGTTTGTCGAGCACGGTACTGACATCGACGGTGTGTGTGATCTCCGCAGCAGGTGTGTACCAAGCGGACAGGTCGGCGGGTACGAATCCTTCCGGTACTTCAAGGCCCATGCTTTTTGCGAGCTCGATGCCGCCTGAAAGGAATTCGCGATCGATCGTGGACTGCAGGAACGGAATGTCAGCGAGTTGTGCAGCTGCCCATGCGACTCGGTGAACCTGTTGATGATCGGGGTGGCCGTACCCACCATTGCGGTCATCGGCAATGAGTAGCGCGGCACCTTCTTCGGCGAGAATCGCAGCGAGCGCGGCCGCGGCGTCATTGACCTGCGCAGCGCAGAAGGTGCCTGCGGGCCAAGTTCCATCCGAAGCGGGGGAGTGGCCCGAGTCGAGATAGTCGAGAAACACAACACGAGC
>JBIIGP010000102.1:0-6684 GCA_044236415.1 Acidimicrobiales bacterium
CGGATGATCCATCTCGTCACCCGGAAGATGATGACCAAGCTGACAAGTATCTCCTCGCTGACTCTCTTCTCACCACTTCGGGCTTCATCAATTACGAGATCTCCAATTGGTCGAAGCCTGGACAGGAATGCGCTCACAACCTCCTGTATTGGAGACAGGGCAACTACCGAGGATTTGGTTGCGCTGCCCATTCCCACCAAGACGGCCGGCGCTGGTGGAACGTGCGAACTCCCGATCGATATATCGAGCTGGTCGCTTCCGATGTTTCCGTTGAAGCTTCGGCAGAAGAGCTGGATGCGCCACGTCAGCGAATAGAAGGCCTGCAACTTTCCCTTCGAACTCGCGAAGGTGTCCCTCGTAGTTCTCTGTCAGATGCCGATATCAATCTTCTTGACCCGCTCATTGTTGTCACGGAAGACACCATCACTCTGACGACCGAGGGTCGGCTGCTCGCCAACGAAGTCGCAGTCAGGTTGCGCTAGGTCATGGCCGAACGATCTCACTACGAGACTTTGGGGGTCGCTCGTAACGCTGACCGCGAAACCATTCGTCGTGCCTATCTTGCGATTGCGAGAGCTACTCATCCCGATCGGCAGTCGGCAGGGTCGGTGCAGCGTTCTGATGCTGAATCGCGGATCCGAGCTGCGAACGCAGCGTGGAACACCCTTGGGGATCAGGCGAAACGTGAGGAGTATGACCGCACCCTTCCGGACCCCTTGCGAACCCAGGCGCCGAAGCCAACCCAGCCAAACCTCACAGATCCTCGACCAGCGCCACCATCGGGAATTGTTGTCTCCTCTCAAACAGCGTCGCTTTGGAAATGGGGACCGGTCGCAGCTGGCGTATTAATCGGATTGGTCTTACTGATCGGAAGCGCGTACGCAACTTCGCAGGATTCATCGTCGACCGGAACGACGATGCAAACGGTGACAACGAGATATACCCCTGGATCCTGCGTCTTCATTCTCGCGGGCGACTCCGGAAAGATTGCCCAGCCAGTGAGTTGCGCTCAACAGTTTTCCAGCGTCGTGAGTGTGCAGGTCGATTCGCCGCGTCCGTGTCCACCGCTCACGGTTGCTGTTCCCCTTTCTGATGGGAAGACCACGTTGTGTCTCGTGGGCGCACCGTAGGACGCCGCTCGGGAACTGAGACCTCGGGTTTTCGTTGGTTGACTCCGCGTCCACGTGTCATTATCGATCGATCACTCACGGGGAGAGCCATGACCTACGAACGAATCATCGTTGATGAACCAGCGCCGATGGTGCGACGCATCACATTGAATAATCCCGACAAACGCAATCCGCTTGGGGCCACCATGCGTCGCGAGATCATGCATGCGCTACGCGCTCACGATGTCGACGACAGTGTTCGCGTCACCATCATTCGCGGCGCCGGCAAATGTTTTTCGGCTGGTTATGACCTTGCTGGAAGTCCAACCGATGGTGAACCGCCGGCCTACCAGTCAGCAGATGGCTTGGGTAGTTATCCGCGCGAAGTAACTGAAACATGGATGAGTATTTGGGATCTCGCCAAGCCTGTCATTGCACAGATCCATTCCTATTGTCTCGCCGGCGGTACTGAACTCGCGACAGGATGCGACCTTGTGTATGTGGCCGATGATGCGCGTATCGGTTATCCCGCTGTCCGTTTTGGAACTCCTGACATGCAATGGCACGCATGGCTCCTTGGCCCGAAGCTCGGAATGGAACTCATGTTGACCGGCGACTGGATAAGCGGAGTAGAGGCTGCGCAATCAGGGTTCGCCACTCGCTCGTATCCGGCCGAAGAACTTGAGGCACAGGTCCTCGAGAAAGCGAAGCGCATCGCGATGATTCCAACTGACATTGCGCAGATCAACAAGAGAACCGTTCATCGCGGCATGGCGGTGATGGGCTTCCCGACCGCCATTCGCCAAGGCACGGAACTCTGTGCGCTCACGATGGGAACAGAGACCTTCCAAGAATTCATTGCTGAGAAGGACTCAGAAGGTGGCCTTACAGGCGCACTCTCGAAGCGCGATGCGAAGTTCGGTGACTACCGGACATCAGAAAGCTAACGACTCAGGAATTCGAGACGTTCGCCTCGCTTCGCTGTTTCGGGCCGATATGGATAGCCGTGAGCACAAGCGCGGCGGCCAACAATGTTGAGGCCACTCGAGAGATGATCGAACCATCAAGTGGGTAGCCAACGAGGTGGAACAAGAAGAACACGAAGCACGTAATCCCTGTGACGGCGATCGCGTAGTTCGGCGCGAGGAACGCCAGTACGAAATATGCCGAGACTCCAATCATGATGAGTGACTCGGTGCTGGTTGCGGGAGTGATTGCAATAAGAACCCCGGCAATCGCTACGCCAAGCAGTGTGCCGGCGACTCGAAGGGTGACTTTTTCGACGGTGCCGTCGCGGTCGGGCCGAGCGATCCACGCAACGGTCATAGGTATCCAATACGAGTGAGGAAACGAAAGAATTTCCTCCAACATCGTTGCGATCATGATGACAATTGCGAGTCGGATCGAATGAAGGATGAATTGATCCGACCAGTGGAGGTGAGCCTGCGCCCGGGCCCAGTAACCCAACTCCGCCATCTCTCCTCGGAGAGTTGGTTTCCTTCCGAAGAGTGCTCGAACCGCAAACTCTGCGACCACGGTGCAACACATGATCGCTGCGCCGAGAAGCATCAGAAGAGCGTTGGTTTTCCAGTCAAGAAGGTCGATTGGTGAGCCAGAGAAAATTGTGAAGACCACAAGACCGAGGACTCCGGCCGTCATGGAGGGAATGCTTGCAGCTCCGGCAAGGCCGCAGGCGAGACCAGCCAACCCTCCAATAGAAACGTGAAGGATCTGATTCGCCGAGACGAGACCACCGACTGCGGTCCCGAGCGTCACGGCAACCAATGCGCCAGCCATTGAGGTCAACCGACGTTGAAGTGTTGTGCCTCGATCAGCGATGGCGGCGAACAACATGCCGATACCAAGCGGCAGGAGTGCTCGAACATCGTTTCGGGAATAGGTGGCTGCGAGCACACCAAGAATCACTAGAGCCGACCGTATGGGCCGGACATGTTCGAAGAAACTCAAATCGGTTTTGATTGCGGTTCGAACAGAACGCTGGAGGAGATTCACGCAGCGATCGTAGGGGAGCGAGTCTCGCCTCTTTGGCGTGGTTGCAAACTTTCAACGTCGAATCCGTAGCGATGCGTAGGTCTGCACGATGAGGTCGTTGGTTAGGGAACGCACTCCCACGCCGCGCCTGACCAGCGAATCGTGTCTCCAACGGAACACGACAGGGTTGACAGGATTGAATCGCCAGCAACGCCAACTGCACCTGGTGCGCCGGGTATTCCCGGAATCCCGGGTATGCCCGGTTCTCCCGGAGGGCCAGGAATGCCGGGTATGCCTGGGATGCCCGGTGGTCCCTGCTCCCCGGGTGCTCCGGGAGCGCCCATCGCTCCTTGCGAACCAACTGGTCCAACTTCACCAACTGGTCCTTGCGGTCCCGATTCCGGTTGCTCTAATGCGGAGCATCCTGCCAAGGCGCCGATGCACACGAAGACTGCGAGAACTACAGACACCGTCGCACTTGATCGAAACCGGTTCGCCATAGAGGCGGTTTACTTTGCGAAGGTTGCAAACGGCGGCGTTTTTGGGTGCCGACCCGTTGCAGGGGTCCCTTGCACGTAGGTGGATGTCTATCCGCAGATTGGGCCGATGCTTGGCAGGTCAAATTGTGCATATCCAAAGGTGGAGTCGGCTGGACCGAATCGAACCTCGACATTCCTTACCGAAGTGTTGGAAAGGAATCTCAGCCCATGCAACACCATTGAATGACGACCTGGATTCAACTGCAGTTGGACTTGGGGGGCGAAGGCGGAATTGGAAGTGACCATCTGACGAGCGTCAGATTCCATCGTTTGGTACACCGAAAGTCCAGGGTTCACGAATGAATAAGAGTTCATCTGGTGGAACGCTTCGTACGTTATTGAGTACCTGACCAAGATCGCGGTGTCGACAATTGTTGTTGGATTCTCCTTGCCGTACACCGGGAGTTCAGTGCAAGACAGGATTGTGATGTCCTCGAATCGAGCGACTGGATTGGCGGCGGCAAATTCGTCACGCGCTTGTTGGAGACGTGCGATTCGCTGATCCTCGGTCTCACCAACGTTGGGACTCGTCGTGATCTCTGCTTCCGATTCAGTTCGACCAGTAAGCGGATTGGTGCGGGTCTCCGCTCCGTTGAAAGGTTGAATCTCGTCTGCTGGAGCAACCTGGGAACTCGTAGGCCCTGATTCCGGGAAGCCGCCAGATTGTGTTTCGACCGGTGACTGGATCACGGCCGGGGGAACTGTCGCGCTGTCAGAGCTCAGGACGATCGCACCGCTCACGCCGCCGCCGATCAGAATGACTGCTGCAACAAAGAGTCCGTACATCTCGAGCCGTGATGCGCTGCCACCGAGGATTTTCGCCATGTGGAAACGTTAGCAATCCACCATGGTGAATCGTCTTCGGCAACTGGGCTGGCACAGTGATTCCCGTCGCGCTAGAGAGACCGCCACGATGGACGGTCCCTCTTGGTTTTCCGAGTGGGCGATACTGGACTCGAACCAGCGACCCCTGCCGTGTGAAGGCAGTGCTCTAGCCAACTGAGCTAATCGCCCCGAGTCGGGAGATCGTAGCCGACGGCTACGAAGGCTCCATATCCGCCACGCGTCCCGACGGGTCCTTCTGGTCGTTCTAAGGTTCGCCTGACTCGCACCGCCGGTGCAGACATCTTCGAACTAGGGGAGTACCAATGCCGATTCCTGCCGATGAGTTCCCACTGCACCAAGCGCCCTATTCGCTCGCGCATGCGGCTTCCAGTGATCGCAATTTCTATGACCGTTCGTATTGGAACGCGCATGATCGCTCCGGCGAAGTCTTTCTCATCACGGGCCTTGGTCAGTATCCGAATTTGGGAGTCACTGACGCGTTCGCATGTATCCGTCGCGGAGATCTTCAACACACGATCCGCATGTCGGATGTTCTTGGACCAGATCGCATGAACCAGCAGGTTGGTCCTTACCGCATTGAAGTGATCGATCCTTTGAATGAACTTCGCATCACGTGCGATGGCAAGGACCAAGAGTTCGAACTCGACCTTCACTGGCGTGGTTCATTCCCAGCTGTCGACGAGTCACCCCATGTGTCTCGTAACGGGGCGAAGATCATGCTCGACGCACAGCGCTTCGCGCAGGTGGGCACGTGGGAAGGATTCATTCGCGTCAAGGGCGAGGAACTCATCGTCGATCCGGCCACGTGGGTCGGTACCCGAGATCGTTCGTGGGGTATTCGCCCAGTTGGTGAACCAGAACCGGCCGGTCGTTGGGTGGCGGAACCAAAGGTCGATGGTGGCTTCTATTGGATTTACGTACCGCTTCGTTTCGACGACTTCGCTCTTGTGTTTATTGCACAAGAAGACGCGGATGGTCTTCGCACGCTGAACGACGCGCTGCGTGTCTGGCCCGACGGTCGCGTTGAACCGCTTGGCTACCCGAAGTACGACATCAACTACCGCTCAGGAACACGTATTCCTGAATCAGCAACGATCACTGCACAAGCAGCTGATGGTTCACCGCTGGTTGTGGAAGTTGAATGCCTCGGCCACGTCGCACTGTCGGCAGGCTGTGGCTACGGACCCGATCCGCAGTGGACGCACGGCGTATGGCGCGGACGCGACTGGATCGAAACGGCAACTTACGACCTTACGAATCAGTCGGACCCCGGCATCATGATCGCAACGCAGTACAGCATCCTCGACCATGTCGGTAAGGCCACGCTCGACGGCAAGGTCGGTTATGGACTGTTCGAGCATTCCTGCGCCGGTCGCCACACTCCGTCTGGATTCGCCAACGGCGGATCGATGGCGCCCTGAACGAAGCAAGACCGCCGGAGCGTTTAGCTCTGAGGTAACAATCCGATGTTTGTTCGGGCCCGTTCCAGTACGGGCCCGGCAATCGCGCGTGCCTTCTCAGCACCGCTTGCAAGAATTGCCGCGGTACCGGTTGGGTCGGCGGCGAGTTCGGCAAATCGGTCCTGTATGGGACGCAGCGTCTCTACGACTGCTTCGGCGACTGCAGTTTTCAAATCGCCGTAGCGGGTGTAGGACTCGGCAAGCGTTTCGGGGGCTGTGCCGGTGCAAGCGCTGAGAATCGACAGAAGGTTCGAGACGCCAGGCTTTTCGGTCAGATCGAAACGAACATCGGTGTCGGTGTCGGTGACGGCGCGTTTGATTTTCTTCGCAACAGCATCAAGATCTTCAAGGACGAGGATGGTGCCTTGGGGTGAGTCTTCGGACTTCGACATCTTCTTTGTCGGATTCTGGAGGTCCATCACACGAGCCCCAATTTTGGGAATAGCAGCTTCAGGTACGACGAACGTTTCGCCGTACCGGCTGTTGAAACGAATCGCGAGGTCGCGCGACAGCTCAAGATGTTGGCGCTGGTCGTCGCCAACCGGTACGCGATCGGTGTCATACAGGAGAATGTCGGCTGCCATGAGCGCTGGATAAGTGAACAGGCCCGCCGAAACAAACTCGGACTGATCGCTCTTGTCTTTGAACTGTGTCATTCGCCGGAGTTCTCCGAACGACGCAGTGCATTCCATGAGCCACGAAAGCTCCGAGTGTTCGCGGACGTGGCTCTGCACAAAG
>JBIIGP010000103.1:0-6657 GCA_044236415.1 Acidimicrobiales bacterium
CGTTGCGGTGAAGTTCACCGGAATCGATCCCGAAAAGCTTCGATGACTATGGCAACCCCGGCCGGCCCGATGCACATTTACGACACTGCTCGTCGCGAGGTCGTTGCGTTCGAGCCCGGCCCCGTGGTTCTCATGTACACCTGCGGAATCACACCGTATGACGCCACTCATCTCGGCCATGCGGCGACCTACGTCACCTACGACGTGTTGCAACGGCGTTTGCGTGATCTAGGCCACGAAACTCGATGTGTTCGCAACGTCACCGATGTCGATGACGATCTTCTCCGCAAAGCCCGTGAGCTTGGCGTTCATTATCTGGATCTGGCTGCAGCCGAAACCGCTCGCTTCGATGCAGATATGGAAGCGCTTAACGTCGTCGAGTGTTGGAGTGAGCCACGTGCGACTTCCGCAATCGCTGACATTCGCGGTTTCATCGGCATGGTGCTCGACCAAGGTCATGCGTACGAGAGCGGCGGCTCTGTCTATTTCGATGTGAGCTCCTTCGACCGCTTCGGACAGGTGTCGCACTACAGCCGCGATCAGATGATTGACCTTGCTCGTCAGCATGGTGGCAATCCCGATGACCCCAACAAACGTGATCCTCTCGATTTCGTTCTTTGGCAGCCATCTGCGCCCGATGAACCCAGTTGGGAGTCATTGTGGGGGCCGGGGCGTCCGGGCTGGCATATCGAGTGCTCAGCACTTGCGCTTCGCGAACTCGACACCACAATGGACCTTCATGGTGGTGGCTCCGACCTCATCTTCCCGCATCACGAATGTGAAGCTGCTCAGAGTGAAGCTGCCACCGGACAGCCCTTTGTCCGTCACTGGATGCATCAAGCAATGGTTCGCATGGACGGCGAGAAGATGTCGAAGTCGCTCGGCAATCTCGTCTTCATCAGTGAATTACGTAAGACCTGGGATGTTCGAGCGATTCGTTTGGCGATCGTTGCGCATCATTACCGCGACTCGTGGGAATGGCATGACGAAATCATGCCAATCTCAGCAGCTCGTCTTGAACTCTGGTTGGCCGCCACAAATGCTCCGGGTGCTGTCGATAGTCAGGCGGCGCTCGACGAGGTCCGTGCCCGGCTGGACGACGATCTCGATACTCCGGGTGCAGTTGAAGTAATTGACCGAGCGGTCGAGCGGGGTGAGGGCGTGGCGTCTGCTGCAAAACTCCTCGGCGTCTTCCTTGTTGGCGAGCCTCAGCGCTGATCTCGTAACTACTTCCGGGACGCCAGAGCGCAACGGGTACGCTCGCCCTTATGCCTGACGAGATTACGATCACCCTTCCTGACGGTTCCGAGCGCTCTGTTCCCGCCGGCACAACCGTCGCTGGGCTCGCCTCGTCTATCGGTTCACGCCTTGCGAAGGCTGCCGTTATCGGTGCGGTTAATGGCACTGAGCGAGATCTCGTGTGGCCGCTCGAGGCTGGCGACGAGGTTTCGATCATTACCGAGACAGACGAGCGTGGCCTTTTCACGATCCGTCACTCGACGGCCCACGTGCTTGCTCAGGCCGTGCTCGACCTCTTCCCGGGTGCCACCTTCGCAATCGGCCCTCCCATCGAGAACGGCTTCTATTACGACTTCGAACTTGCTGACGGCGGAACGTTTACGCCGGACGACCTTGAGCGTCTCGATAAGCGCATGCGAGAGATCATCGCTGAAAAGCAACCGTTCATCCGCGACGAAATTCCTGAAGACGCTGCACTCGAACTGTTCAGTGGGCACAAATACAAGTGCGAAATCATTCGTGGCGCCGCCGACGACCCGACTTCGGCAACCGAATCGGGTCTCGTGCGAACCTACGAGAACCCACCCCGGTTCATCGACCTTTGTCGCGGACCTCACGTTCCTGACACTGGCCGACTCGGTCATTTCAAACTCATGCGAGTTGCCGGCGCCTACTGGCGTGGCGACGAACGCAATCCGATGCTTCAGCGAATCTACGGAACCGCGTGGGCATCGAAGAAAGATCTCGAGGCCTATCTCAAGCGTCTCGAAGAAGCCGCCGAACGTGATCACCGAAAACTTGCGACGGAACTCGATCTTTTGAGTTTCCCATCGGAGTTGGGTGGCGGTCTTGCGGTGTGGCACCCGAAGGGTGCAATCGTCCGGAAGTTGATGGAGGATTACAGCCGCGATCGTCACGAGAAGGGCGGCTACCAGTTCGTTGTCACGCCGCACCTTGCGAACGCGAATTTGTTTGAGACCTCAGGCCATCTGGATTTCTATAAAGACGGCATGTATCCGCCAATGGAAATGGACAACGGGTCCTATTACCCGAAGCCCATGAACTGCCCGATGCACTGCTTGATCTTCCGCAGTCGTCAGCGCAGCTATCGCGAACTTCCGCTCCGCCTGTTTGAACTGGGCACGGTGTATCGCTACGAACGAGCCGGAACCCTCCATGGGCTCATGCGCATTCGTGGGTTCACGCAGGACGACAGTAATATCTATTGCACAGAAGAAGAATTGCAAGACGAAATCGCTTCACTTCTTGATTTCGTGATGAGCGTTCTGCGTGCCTTCGGCTTCACCGAGTTCACCGCGAACCTCAGCACGAAGGATCCCGACAAGCACGTCGGAAGCGACGAAATCTGGGACAAGGCCACCGCGGCGTTGAAGAACGCACTCGAGAAGTACGGCCTCGAGTATTCGGTCAAAGAGGGCGATGCTGCGTTCTATGGCCCCAAGATTGATATCGATATCAAGGATGCAATCGGCCGCACCTGGCAGCTCAGCACGATCCAGTGCGATTTCAATCTTCCCGAACGTTTCGACCTCGAATACGTGTCCGATGATGGTTCGCGTAAGCGCCCGATCATGTTGCACCGCGCGTTGTTCGGATCCATCGAACGATTTTTCGGCGTGCTTCTTGAACATTACGCGGGAGCGTTCCCGGCGTGGCTCGCGCCGGTTCAGGTCCGCATCCTTCCTGTCCGCGACGATCACGATGCGCACGGCCGTTTGCTGGTCGCCAGCCTCCGAGCTCGCGGGTATCGAGCCGACATGGTCGAAGCCGACGAACCGCTTGGTGGTCGCATCCGCAAGGCCAAGATGGAAAAGCTTCCCTATGTGCTGGTCATTGGCGACGACGACGTCGCTCACGCAACCGTGGGCGTGAATCCGCGTGGGGGAGAGGTCGAGCGCAATGTGGCCTTTGAATCGTTCGTCGAGCGTCTCGCCGCGGACGTCGCTGGTCACTCGTAACCCATGTCCGACGTGCCGCACCTTGATCACCTCTGGGCGGGGTGGCGATTGTCGTACATCAACGCGGTGACACAGCCCGGTGACACCTCGCTCGACCCGGACGAGAACGGTTCGCTTTTCGAACGAGTCCTTTCACTTTCCGATGACGAGGGAATGATCGTCCATCGCGGAGCGACGTGCTCGGTGCTTCTCAACGCGTACCCATACACGAGTGGGCACTTGCTCGTGGTGCCGAATCGCGCTGTCGCCGAACTCGAGGGGCTTACCGACGCAGAACTTGAAGAGATGTCGCATCTTTCAAGAGATGCAGTGATTGCGCTCAAGGGTGCCTATCGCTGCGACGGAGTCAACGTTGGGCTGAACCTTGGTCGTGCTGCCGGCGCCGGCGTTCCCGATCATCTCCATACCCACGTACTTCCTCGCTGGGATGCCGACAGCAACTTCATGACCTCGATTGCTCTTGCTCGTGTTCTGCCAGAGCCGCTCGACGCAACGCTGCAAAAAGTTCGGGACGCCTGGCCCAACTGATCGATTGCGAAGCGTGATATCGGTCACTTCGATGCGGAGAATCCCAAGATCGCGATGCTCGCGAGAAAAAACTTCCTCGTGTGGGAACGATCGGGGCGCAGAAACCGACAGAGTGTCTGTATGCGTCGTCCACTGCTCGCTTTGTTTTCGATGGGGATTGCCATTGCTCTCTTGATGAGCGCTTGCGCATCAGACACCTCATCGTCATCGACGACGTCAGCGCCCAATGCTCCTCGTGGTTACAAGCCGACACCCGTTCGTAACACCGACACTGTTTCGCTCCCTGACTATGCGAGTGACTCCGGTGGCGTTGCCTTTCCGTTCAAAGCGGCAACCGGGAATTTGCTTGTTGTGTCGTTCGGCTATCTCAGTTGCCCGGACATTTGCCCAGTGACGATGGCTGATATTGCAGCCGGACTTGAAGAGTTAGGACCAACCGTCGTCCAGCATGTTGAGATCGCGTTTGTGACCGTGGATATTGAACGTGACACGGGTCCTCGGATGGTCGACTACCTCACTCATTTTTTTCCGAACTCGACGATCCACGCGCTGCGCGCCGCTGATGCATTTCAACTGACCGCAGTCACCTCTCAATTCGGTGCGCAATGGCAGGTCGATCCGCATGAACCCGGCGCGACCTCCTACGGAGTTGCACATTCAGGTGTGACCTATGTCGTTGACGGCAGAGGTCAGTTGGTATGGGAATGGCCATTCGGTACGACGGGACCCGAAGTTGCTGCCACACTGAACCAACTCATGGACACCGTCTACCCAACGTCCTGAGGCGAGAAGTCCTCGCCAAAGAGTCGATCTACCCCCCCGTATGGAGACACGATGACCTATGGAGACACGATGACCCCCCGTTCCCTTTCTCGCCCTTTGGCGCTCATTGCGATCGCCCTCATTGCCGGTTCGGCTCTTGTTGCCTCGGCCTGTTCGAGTTCGGGATCCTCGTCAGCAACGTTCAACGGCAAGAACATCGTTGTCAGCAATGTGTGGGCTCGCGAGTCTGCTGGAGCGGCCGACACCGGTGCTGTGTACCTCACAATTGAAAACACTTCCGGAAATGCTGACAAGCTTTTCTCGGCTTCGGTGTCGCAGTCATTTGCGAAGAGCGCCTCGATTCACGAAATGGTGATGGGCGATGGAACGACAGGGACGACCATGGGTTCCGGCTCTCCATCAATGATGTCGATGAAGGAAGTCGCTTCGGTGACGATTCCTGCGAACGGCTCGGTCACCTTCGAACCAGGCGGCTATCACATCATGCTGACTGGCCTCGCAGCGCCTTTGAAGGACGGGCAGAAGTTCGACCTCAATCTCGGATTCCTCAACGGCGGCGTGGTCAAAGCCACTGCCACCGTGAAGGCCTCCTGACCGTGAGTGTGCGACCGTGGCCCGCAGGGGGCTACGGTCCCATCCGATGTCTGACATGAACGACGCAAACGATTCCGCCTCAACAGCTCCGCTGAATGACGCCGATATTCGTGACGCACTTCCTGAAGATCTGAATGCGGCGGGCTATGTCGGCCCTTATCTCTTCCCGAACAACAATCGCCGTCGGATTCCCGCCTATCTGTATTGGGCGATCTCTGCGATCTGCATCCTCATCTGGGTGTTCCGTAGTGGCAGCGACCCAGTTCTGATTAATCAGGGTGTTCTCATCGCAGCGATCGTGCTCGCGCTGTTCGGCCTCTACAGCTTTGTTGCAGGTTGGAACCTGAAAGTCGACGAAAGCGATGCACTCGTTGCTGCCACAAAGCAGGTTGGGTTCCCTGTCGGGCATGCGTCAGCGCAGATGGGGTGGCGCGGACTCCTCAGTCGACCGACATGGCGCATCCTGCTCTACAGCGCGGAAGATCCACCTGAAAAGCGCGGGCTTGTACTTGTCGATGGGGTCGACGGTTCCATCGTCGAATGGTTCGTTGAAGACAATCCCGAGGACTGGGCCGAATAAAGCTTCGGGGAAGTTCTTGTTCAGCGAAGCGACGCGATGATGCGCTCGACCTGAGCGAGTGCATCGACGCCAACCTCAACAGCCTCACGCAGAAGATCGAGCGCGCTGACCCTGGAATCAGCGACGACGCCTGTGCGCGACCAATCGTTGCCTTTGATGGAATCGGCCAGGTCGGCAAGGGCCGTCACGCGTTCGGTGAACTGTTCCAAGACCGCCTCAGTAGGTTCGCTCGTCGAGAGCTCAATGGAGCGGAGTCGCCGGTTGGTCACTGCCGGGTGAAGTGGGGCGTCGTCGAGAATTGAGACATCGCTCAGACCCTTTTCGAGCACTGCAAGGGTGGCAGATGCTCCGAGAATTGCTTCGACGGCAGAAACTCCGTCAGCGCCCAATTGGTGGGCCCGTCCTTCGGTGACCTCGTCGACCGATCCAAGGGCGGCGTTGACCCGTCGTGGCAGGGTGCGCAGGGCCACAACGGCATCGCCGGGCATGAGGGTCGAGTAGTCAGTCATGACTGAAGATTAGGGGCGTGCCGGGGTCGGTCAATGGCCCACTGCTAGCCTTTCTTCGTGCTTGACGGTCGTTGGCGAACCAATATTGAGAAAGCGTTGAAGCCGGTTGGAGCGAACTTGCTCAAACTGGGTTTCACCGCCGATCGTCTGACTGCTCTTGGCGTGGTCATGTCAGCGTGCGCCGCAGTTGCCATTGCGGCGGGCTTCTTGCCCTTGGGGCTTCTCCTTCTTGTCCTCACCGGTTTGCCCGACGCCCTTGATGGCGCCGTAGCGAAGGCAGCCGGCACTGCTGGTCCTCGCGGCGCCTTCTTCGACTCTGTCGCCGACCGAGTCTCCGACACGATGTTGCTCGGTGGTGTCGCCTGGTATCTCGCCGATACCTATGGCGGACTCATGCCGCTTCTGCCGATGGCCGTGCTCGGCGCTTCGCTCATCATCTCCTACG
>JBIIGP010000104.1:0-6622 GCA_044236415.1 Acidimicrobiales bacterium
TTGAAAGCAACATGTCGCGCATTCGAGCAAGACGATCGGGATCAAGGTCTTCGAGAACCACCCCTCCTGCCTCACAAGAAAACAGCAGTGGGTTGCGGGAGACGTGAACAACGTCGGCATGACGCAGTACCGCCCAGTAGCCAGCCTGCCCAGGAATCTCCTGCCAGTGCACTGGATCCTCTCGCCGAAGTCGTTCGAATTCGCTATGCGGAGCACCTTCGACATAGGTGTCGGGACTGTAGAGATCGACCATCACGCTGCTCTCCCCCATGACACCCCCCGGCGTCACGAACCTCCCGAGTCTTGCCGAAGTACTCTGCGCCGTGCCGTCAGCATCGACGGGCCACCCATGTACGTAGACGACAGGAACATCAATGGACATCGCAATGACCATGCCGACGATGGTTGCTCACAACCGCAGCGACACATTGTCCTGGTGTCGAGCAATCGATGAAGGCCCGTGGTCAAGCTTGGCGGTGCCCGAGCGCGTCACCTACCCGAGCCATTCTTGGGTAGTCGAGCTTTCCGCTGCCGCGGCCCTGACAGAGCGGGTGCGGCTCTGGACGACGATCATTGTTCTGCCTGCTCACGACGCTGTCGATGTCGCGAAACAGCTCTCCTCTGTGGACCAGCTCTCAAATGGTCGACTCACTGTGGGCATCGGCGTTGGTGGTCGCGAGCACGACTACAGGGCAATTTCTGGTTCGTACGAGCGCCGTTGGTCCCGAATGGACGAGCAGGTCGAAACGATGCGTCGGATCTGGAATGGCGAGCCTCCCTTCGAAGGCGCTGATCCTGTAGGTCCGCCGCCAGTTCAGGCCGGCGGTCCGCCGTTTATCGCCGGAGCAATGGGGCCGAAGGCAATCGCTCGAGCCGCCAAATGGGCGAATGGAGTCGATGACGGCTCGACCGTTTTTGGCATTGATCCCGCTGCCACTGATGCTGCGTTCTCTCGCATCCGAGACATTTGGGCTGCAGAAGGTCGCTCTGATGCACCGCACATCTCGGCCAGCCTCTGGTACGCACTCGGCGATGGAGCTCAGGAGCGCCTTTACGACTACGGCTACTCCTACATGAAGATTTTCGGCGAAGAAGTCGGAACGATGATGGCGTCAATGCTCGCGACGTCAACCCCCGAGGCGCTCCGAAACGCAGTCGAGACGTTGGAGTCACTCGGCTGTGACGAACTCTTTCTCGTCCCCACCACAGCCGATGTCACCGAACTCGATCGCACACGCGACGCCCTTGGAATCTGAACGGAGACCGGTATGGCTGACATGACCTATCGCCATCTCGGCGACAGCGGCCTCATGGTTTCGACTGTGGGACTTGGCTGCAACAACTTCGGGATGCGCATCGATGCCGCAGCGACCGAGCGAGTAGTCGGCGCTGCACTCGAGCATGGCATCACCATGTTCGACACCTCAGACTCTTACGGCGATTCTGAGATCTTTCTCGGCAAAGCACTTGGGTCTCGGCGTGACGAAGTTGTTCTCGCAACAAAGTTTGGCAGCGACCTTCGCGGTGCCAACGGTCCCGACTGGGGTGCACGCGGTTCGCGCCGTTACATCCGCAAGGCCGTTGAGCGCTCACTCTCGCGTCTCGGCACCGATTACATCGACCTCTACCAAATTCACATGCCGGATCCATCGACACCGATCGAAGAAACCCTGAGTGCACTCAGCGACCTCGTCCATGAAGGCAAAGTTCGCTACATCGGTAATTCGAATTTTGCAGGCTGGCAGATTGCTGACGCCGATTGGATCGCACGAACAACCGGATCAGTTCGATTCATCAGCGCTCAGAACCACTACAACCTCATCGAACGCGACGCCGAAGACGACGTACTTCCGGCATGCGAGCGCTTCGGACTCGGCCAACTCCCCTATTTCCCGCTTGCCAGTGGCCTTCTGACCGGCAAGTACCAACGCGGCGTGGCCGCTCCTGCCGATGGCCGCATTGCGGCATGGCATATGGATTCGATGCTTTCCGATGCAAACTTCGACAAAGTCGACGCACTCTCAGCCTTTGCTGGTGAGCGGGGCCTGTCACTCCTGCAAGTTGCGCTTGGTGGACTCGCATCTCGGCCCACCGTTGCTTCCGTGATCGCAGGCGCCACATCACCTGAGCAGATCGTTGCGAACGTTGAAGCCGGCTTATGGTCGCCTTCCGCCGATGATCGTTCTGCAATTGAGGCTGCGCTCCGATAGCGCAAATGCTCGGAGACCTTGGCAACGAGTACTCGTTGGCAACTTAAAAGACGACACCTTCGGCTCGGAGGTGTTCGACATCTTCACCATGACCGAGCTCGGCGAGAATCTCATCCGTGTGCTCCCCGAGCATCGGCGAAACCGTTTGTAGCGTTGCTGGAGTACCTAAGAATTGTGCTGGATGCCGTGGTTGGCGGACGCGACCAGCAACGGGGTGATCAAATTCTTCGAACATTCCGATGGCTTGGGCGTGTGGATCATTCGGCAGATCTTTCGGCTCAACTACAAGAGCGAACGGCACCTTCAACGCTTCCATACGTTGCGAAATCTCATCACACGTAAATGATCCTGCTGCCACATGACACTTCGACATGATCTCGCCATTCAGTTCTGGATGCTTGCGACGCTCGCTGATCGTTGCGACACGAGGATCGTCGTGACCCTCGACACCGAGCGCTTCGCACATGCCATGAAAATCGGCATCGGAGGTAGGCGTCGCAATTCCAAAACCGTCGGAGAAACGGAAGGGCTTTGAGCCCTGCACAAAACTCGAATTCATAGAACCGTCGGAATCCATCATCACCTCGTTGCCCGCTGCGTCGGCCCAAAGGAATGACACAACCGAATCGGCCATGGACAGTTCGACGTGTTGACCGCCCATGCCACGCTCACGAGCAAACAGCGCTGCGGTGATCGCTTGCACCGCATACATCGCGGTGATCTTGTCGGCGGCGGTTTGACGGAGAAACACGGGTGTTCCGTCGTCAGGATCGGACTGGTTCGATCCGAGCCCGGCATATGCCTGAATCACGGTGTCATATGCACCTCGCTGCGCATAGGGACCAGTCTGACCAAAGCCCGACAGCGAGATGTAGACAAGGTCGTCGCGACCTTGCGAGAGGTCTTCCCAGCCGATTCCGAGTCGATCAGCAACACCAGGACGCATGTTTTGAATGACAACATCGCTTCGGGCTGCGAGCTCGCGCACGATGGCAAGACCTTGTGGCGTCGCCATATCGAGCGCGATCGATCGCTTTCCGCGATTGCACGACTGAAAGAGTGCCGAGACCCCGTTGACGGCGACCCCTACCCAGCGAGCGAGGTCCCCAAGACCTGGGCGCTCCACTTTGATGACGTCAGCACCTTGATCAGCCAGCAACGCAGCGGGATACGGCCCAGTAAGCGCAGTCGAAATGTCAAGGATCCGAATTCCATCTAACGCGCCTGCCATGGTTCCCCCCGGAAATATTGGTCAGCCAACTCGACGGTATCGCCACACTGCGAGCGGAACGAATGCCGCTAGGAAGATTGCCGACCAGATAAGGGTCAGAACAACCCAGTGGGTGGTGTCGGCACCTGGCCCACCCTGCATAAGACCTCGCGTGGCGTTCACCGCGATGCTGACCGGCTGGTGCTCTGCAAACCAACGCAACCAAGTCGGCATCGACTCTGCCGGGACGAACGCAGTCGACGCAAATGTCAGCGGGAAAAGAATCGGGAACGCCATGAGTCCAGCGGTTTCGCTATTCGATGCCGAGAGACCAATAAACGCAAAGACCCACGAGAAGCAGAATGCGAACAAGATCAGTAAGGCGAAAGCAACGAGATACAGTCCGAAAGATGTTCCGATGCGGAATCCGACTGCGAATCCCACAAGTGTGATGAGGATCATCACGAAAACATTTCTGACGGCATCTGAAATTGTGCGACCGAACAACACGGCCGATCGGGCCATGGGAAGTGAACGGAAACGTTCAATAAGTCCCTTTTGAAGATCCTCTGCGAGTCCGACACTCGTGCTGACACATCCGAAGAGAAGCGACTGCACGAAAATGCCGGGCATCAGGTAATCGACATAGCTCATGCCGGGTGTAGCGATTGCGCCGCCGAAGACATATCGGAAGAGCAACACGAACATGATTGGCTGAACGCTCGAAAAGAACAGCTGATCCGGGATTCGAACGTACGAAACCAGATTCCGTTCAGTAACGACGATGCAATCGTTGATTGATCTGCGCAGCTTTGAGCGCTTCACCGGAGTGGCGGCCTGCGGCAACACGGTGCTGGTCATTGGTTGTCCTCGCCGAGTTCTGCGCGACGGCCGGTAAGACTTAAGAACACGTCATCGAGACTTGGTTCTCGCAGTGTCATCGACGTTGGGGCCATACCGGCTTCATCGAGTTTACGTAGCGCCATCATCACCTGGGACGGCCCCGCATCGATCGGCAGCTCGAGGATGGACCCGTCGAGAACCGGCGGAGCGGACCACGATGTCACGAACAATTTTGATGCTGCAGACGCCGCTCCGACGTCAGAAAATCCGAGATCAAGAACCGTTTCGCCAAGTGTCGCTTTCAACGTTGCTGGCGTGCCTTCTGCAATCACAGCACCCCGATCAACGACGACGATGTTGTCGGCAAGACGGTCGGCTTCTTCGAGGTACTGCGTTGTAAGTAAAACGGTTGTGCCGTTCGCAACAAGGTCTTCAACGACCTGCCACACCGCAGTTCGGCTGTTCGGGTCGAGCCCAGTCGTCGGCTCATCGAGAAAGAGGACCGGGGGGCGAACCACAAGCGCGGCAGCAATATCAAGCCGACGTCGCATTCCGCCCGAATATGTTTTCGAGGGACGGTTCGCTGCTTCGGTGAGGTTGAAGTGCTCAAGGAGTTCGTCAGCGACACGCGACGCGTCCTTACGCGACAACTGGAAAAGCTGGCCGACCATTCGCAGGTTCTCACGTCCCGTGAGGTTTGCATCGACGGCCGCATACTGCCCGGCAAGTCCGATGCTTGATCGAACTTTGTTCGCGTCCTTCACGACATCGAGACCATTGACTCGGGCCCAGCCCGAATCTGGAACGAGCGTTGTCGTCAACACCCGAACGGTGGTGGTCTTGCCGGCACCGTTCGGACCAAGCAGGCCAAGCACGGTTCCTTCTTCGACAGTGAACCCGACGCCGTTGAGCGCCAGAAACTCCCCACCAAAGGTCTTCGTGAGACCCTCGGCCTCTATCGCTGCAGTCATCGACTCATCACGAAAAGAGACCCTACCGAAAAGGGTGAGGCCTCAAATATCGGACAGATAGTGCGCCATCACCCGAAGGTGATCTCGCGTCTGGCCATCTTCCAACCCTCTGACGTGCGTCGAAGCGTGTCGTGATAGTGGCCAACGAGCGTGACTCGGGGTGCGACGTTGGTCTCCACGTAATAGACCCAATACGAATCAGCCACGGCTTCATCGTCACTCGTGAACTCAACCGCGGTAGAGGCCACAACGTGGCGGGAATTGCTTCCTGGCCCAACGGTGCCCTCAGCGCGGCGGGCCAGACTTCCTTCGAGGATGTCGGCACGACCATGTCGTGGAGCATTTGGCATCAACCAATCGGCGTCCTCGGTAAAGAGATCTGCATATTGCTCACACGAGCCGAGTCCGTCTGCGTACTGCGCCAGCCTGACGATCACGTTGCGGACCGCCCACTCGTCTGCCGCTTGCTCTCCAAGACCTCGAGTTGAACCCATGACTCCCCCTCATCGATGACTTCAGATCATCGCATTCCCTGAACCACGTGGGTGCACTTCCCATCTCACACCATTGACGTGGGATGATGTGACCATGGAGATCTCGATCGGAATCACGCCGGGTCCTGACGCCGTCCACCACGCGCAACTCGCTGAGAAGCTTGGGTTTCGTCGTGCGTGGTTGTACGACTCAGCAGCCCTATACGAGGACATCTGGATCAACATCGCGAACATCCTCAACGCCACAGACAATCTCGACGTTGGTACGGCAGTACTTGTACCGAACCTTCGCCATGTCATGACCACGGCCTCAGCTATCGCCACCATCGAGCGAATGGCACCGGGCCGCCTCATGGTCGGATTCGGCACCGGTTTCACCGCACGAATGGTGCTGGGCAAGAAGGCACTTTCGTGGAAGACCACGCGCGAATACATCGAAGCGCTTCACACGCTCCTGAACGGCGGCGTTGCCGATGTCGAAGGCGAACGCGTCCAAATGATCCACCGACCCTCTCTCACCGCGGATCGACCAATCGATGTGCCACTTTTGCTCTCGGCAATGGGCCCCAAGGGCCTCGACATCACCAAGGAATTAATTGCCAACGGAACATGCACCGGCCTCATAGGTGTCCAACCCCTCGAGGGACCATGGGGTCATCAGGTACTCATGGTTTCTGGTTCCGTTCTTGACGACGGCGAATCCGCTGGCTCCCCTCGAGCACGCGCTGCAATCGGACCCTGGTATGTCGTCGGATATCACGGCTGCTGGGAAGCCGCCCCCGAGTTTCTCACTGCGATGCCTGGCGGAGCCGAATGGCTCGCAGATGTCGAGGCATCTCGTCCAGCGGCAGAACGGCACCTTGCCGTACATGAAGGTCACGTGACTGAAGTGTT
>JBIIGP010000105.1:0-6605 GCA_044236415.1 Acidimicrobiales bacterium
ATGACCCGCGCATCAGTCGCATCAAGCGAATCGGTGATCGGCGCCGGCCATGAGCGGCCATCTTTCGGCGGCGGCTCTCGGTTCTCTGCGTCGTAGTTCCATGTCCCGCCAGCAGGCTTCTTGCCATCCATGAGGATGTTCAGCCGTTGGCGTTGCCACCGATAGAAGTCCTCCATCTTGAGATTCGAACGATCGCCCGCCCACGCTGCGAATTCCTGCGCGCTGCACAAGAACTGATCGTTGTCGATCACTTCAACATCGAGCGCCCGCAAAAGCTCCAGTCCGTCAAACGACATCGGAGACATCGCTCGCAGACGTTCCGGCTTGAACTCCTCCCGGTGAGCGATAACTCCGGCTCGCATCGACGACGCGCGCCGATAGTCGACAGCAAAGCCTTCGGCCTTGAGTTCCTCAGCGAACCTTCGCATCGACGCAAGCACAAAATGAAGTCGCTGACGATGCCATCGCCCCGATCCGACTTTTGAATCGCTCTCGACCATGAGCACGCGAACTTCGCCCGGGCGACAGCCAGCGAGTGCGCCGGTGTCACGTCGAAGTTGATCACCCAGAATCCAGACCGTGTCCACGGCAGGAACCTAGGCGTTTCTTACGCCGAAGGTGGGGCCGAGTGCTCTCGGATCCACGCGTGCATCGCTATACCCGCAGCGACACCAACGTTGATCGAACGTGTTGAACCGAACTGGGCGATTGAGCAGACCATCGACGACGCTGCGCAGGCTTCCTCGCTGAGTCCCGGCCCTTCCTGACCAAAGATGAACATCGTGCGCTTCGGCAGCGACGCCGTCTCGATGGGGACAGCGCCCGGCATGATGTCGATTCCAACAACTTGCAGATCGTTCGTTGTGGACCAGGCGATGAGCGCATCGATGCTTTCGTGATGATGCACGTGCATGTACTTGTCGGTCACCATTGCGCCACGACGGTTCCACCGCTTCTTGCCCACGATATGAACACCCTCGGCGTTGAACGCGTTCGCAGTGCGAACCACCGTTCCGATGTTTAGGTCGTGTTGCCAATTTTCGATAGCAACATGAAATGAATGTCGACGCGTGTCGAGGTCGGCGACGATTGCTTCGTGCGACCAGTAGCGGTACTCGTCGCCCACATTTCGGCGGTCGCCGTGCTCAAGCAGTTCTGGATCAAATCGTGTGTCGTCAGGCCACGGCAATGGATGCGGGCCTACCCCGACCTCGCGGTCTTCGCGCTCGACGAATTCGTCGTCTGGTTGATCCTCAACCATTGGTCCTACCGACCAAGCAGAGCGGAGCCGCCCGCGTCGTCAAGCAAATAGCGGGCCATCGCGCGTCCGGTTGCTTCGCCCTCGGCCACTGCGCATCGTCGTGAGTCACGAAGCACAGTTGTGCCGTCCGGCGCCGCAACGAGCGCATCGATGCGAAGTCCGTCACCGTCAATCACGGCGTATGCCCCAACGGGAAGATCGCAGTCACCACCAAGCTCAGCAAGAAACGCCCGCTCAGCATCGACGCAGTGACGACTTGGCGCGTGATTCAGTGCTGACAACAACTCACGTGTCGCTGTGTCGTCGCCTCGACATTCAATGACGAGTGCACCTTGGGCAACCTGCGGCAGCATCACCGAAGGTTCAAGCACTTCGACAACGCGATCGTTGAGCGAAATACCGAGGCGCTCGATTGCGGCAGCCGCCATCACAATGGCGTCGAAACCATCGGCCTTTTCGAGCCGAGTGGCGATGTTGCCTCGAAGACCAGAAAACACGAGATCGGGTCGAAGCGAAGCGAGTTGCGCCTTGCGACGAATGGAGCCGGTCGCGACGTGACCGCCCTGCGGCAGACCATCGACAGTTGACCCGACAAGGACATCGCGAACATCGCCTCGTTCAGGAACTGCTGCGATCACGAGTTCTTGGGGAGTGAGTGCCGGAAGGTCTTTGCCGGAATGAACCGCGAGATCAGCGCGACCGTCAAGCACCGCGGCTTGGATTTCCTTGACGAACACACCCTTGCCGCCCATTGCGTCGATCGGAATATCGAGGCGCTGGTCAGCCATCGTTTCCACGATCACCTTTTCAACCAGCACCGAACGACCAGCAGCGGCAGCCGCTTCGTGAAGAAGCATCGTCACATGATCGGCCTGCCACAGCGCAAGCGCGCTGCCTCGGGTTGCCAATCGAAGTGTCACCGTGTCGGGACCGCCCCCGGTCATGGTGGGCTCAGAGCTCGAAGAGATCGCGAAGGGCCTCGGCCAGACGTTCGCCACGAGGCGAGCCTGCAGCATCTTTCAAGCGAACTGTCGGCTGGTGAAGCAGTTTGGCCACGATTCCCTTTGTCAGCGCATCGAGTGCCTCGAGTTGACGTTCATCGAGGTCGCCGAGACGGGCACGAAGGCGATCGAGTTCAGCAACGCGAATGTCTTCGGATTGTTCATGCAGACGAGAAACCAACGGCGCCACTTCACGTGCCGAGATCACCGAGAGATAACGCTCAAGTTCCTCGGCGCACATGGACTCAACCGATGCAACTTCGCGACGACGTTCTGCCATTCCTGCTTCGGCGAACGCCCGAAGGTCGTCCATGTCGAGAATGGTGACACCAGGGATATCGGCAGCAGCAGGATCAACATCACGCGGAACAGCAACATCGACCACGAGAATCTCGCGATCACCGCGAGCTCGCATCACCCGTTCAATGTCGGAGTGTTCGATGATCATGGAGTTCGCGCCAGTGCCGGTGAGAAGAAGGTCAACTTCGGTAAGCGCGGCATCGAGTTCAGCAAGTCGAATCGGAGTTCCGCCAAGGCGCTCTGCGAGCTCGGCAGCGTTCTCCCATGTGCGGTTCGCGATGCGGATGTCGGAGACGCCATTTGTTGCAAGAGCACGAACCATGCCCTCGCCCATTTCGCCAGCACCCATCACGAGAATGGAACGGCCTTCAAGAGAGCCGAGTCGTTGAGCAGCCATCGCCACTGCTGCGGTTGACACCGATGCAACGTGACGACCAATACCGGTTTCGGTACGGGCACGCTTTCCAACTTCGAGCGCATGACGGAACAACAGATTGAGTTGAGATCCGGCTGCGCCTTCGGACTGAGCGATCTCCCAAGAGTGGCGGACCTGACCGAGGATTTCAGCTTCGCCAACAACGGCGGAGTCGATACCCGAGGCAACGCGGAAGAGATGTCCGGCAGCCGCATCGGCATCGTGCACGTAGAGGTGGTCAGCCAGTTCTTCAGGCGCAGCAAACGCGAGTTCAGAGAAGAAGGTGCGGAGATCGCCGTAGGCCGGATGAAACTTTTCGGCGACGACATAGACCTCGGTGCGATTGCAGGTCGACAACACGACGGCTTCGCTTACGTGGTCGTGCGACAGCACATCGGCCAGCGCCTTCGGCAGCCGAGCGTCATCGATCGTGACTCGCTCGAGCAGAGCGAGTGGGACCGTGCGGTGATTCAGTCCAACGACGACGACAGACACGCCTGGAGGCGCTCCTTAGCTTCGGCGAGGTGACCCTCGCGGATGAGTTCCAGCATTCCCGAATCCAGTGCTCCTTGCCAGTTCAGACCCTCGGTCGACGTGCCTTCGGCCAGGAGCCGGGCTCGTGCTTCGGTAAGGATCTCGACCAGTACGGCGTACTCGGGTCCGAACTCAGGACCATAGCGACGCCGGAGCCATGTTGAGAGAGCGGGCGAGGAGCCACTGGTCGAGAAGGTGACCAGCAGGGGCCCCTGCCTTACCCGGGCAGGCAAAGCGAAGGCACAGTTGGCGGGATCGTCGGCGCTATTGACCCACACCCCAATGGCCTCACCCTCGACGAACACCTGCCGGTTGACCTCGGGGTCGCTCGTGGCCGTGATCACCAGCCGATAACCAGCGACCTCGCCGGCGACGTACGGGCGCTTGTGACAGATGACCCCATCAAGAGCAGCGATCTCATCGAGGATTTCGGGGGCAACAACCTCTACGGCTGCGCCACACACCACGAGTTCGCGCGCCTTCTGCAACGCAACCGGACCGCCACCCACAACGAGGCAGCGACGACCAGCAAGCGAAAGGTTCACTGGGTAGAGCGGCTGATCAAAGGGCATCTCAGCCCACCGTTTCCTTCATCTCCGCAACAACCCCGAGTTCTTCGCGCAACGACGCACCGATGGACTCGCGTTGTCCGTAGAAACTCAAAACCTGGAGTTCAAGTGCAAGATCGACTTTGCGGAGTTGCGCGTGATCAGGAACGGTGACGACCGCTGGCGCAAAGTTGAGAATCGATGTGACACCAGCTGCGACAAGGCGATCGGCGACTTCCTGTGCGCCGACTGCAGGCGTTGCGATGATGCCGATGGAGATACCAAGTTCTTCGACAAGCGCCGGAAGATCATCAAGATGGCGGATTTTGTGATCACCGAGCATCGTGCCGACCTTCGCAGGATCTGCGTCGACGAGCGCAGCAACGGGGAATCCCCGATCACCAAACCCGCCGTAGTTCGCGAGAGCGGCGCCGAGGTTTCCGACACCAACAATGGCCACTGGCCAATCTCGAGTGAGACCAAGTTCGCGGCTCATCTGCACAAGCAGATGATCAACGTCGTACCCCACGCCACGGGTGCCATAGGAGCCGAGGTAAGAGAGGTCTTTGCGGACCTTTGCGGCGTTCACGCCAGCGAGCTCGGCCAAGCGCTCAGAAGAAATCGTGGTCAGAGCCTCGGCCTGGACCTCGAGCAGGGTCCGCAAATACACCGGCAATCGGGCCACGGTGGCTTCGGGTATTCGGCGTCTGCGGTCCACGGATCCCCACGCTACCGACCTCGTTCGTTTGTTCACAAAGTCCCGGCAGCCATTGCCGCCTTGAGGTCCCGGCCCCCGTCCCCCCTACGCTGTGGCCATGCACGCCGCCCTCGCTGCCGCCGCCACCCTGGTATCGCTGGCCTTCGCCCTCTCGACGGGTGAGCGTTGGCTTCGGGGCCGCAAGCGCCATGAAGCAGCCTGGACACTTTCGCTCATCATGTTCGCCTTGGGTTCGATCTCGTTGTGGTGGGGAGCCGGGGTCGGTTGGGGCGAGTGGTCGTTCAAATCGTTTTACCTGTTTGGCGCCATTCTCAATGTTCCGTTTCTTGCGCTTGGCACCGTTGAACTCCTGGCTGGTCCAAAACACGGTCGACGCTGGATGGCAATCATTTCGCTGTTGGGCGCGTTCTGCGCCGGGATCGTCGTGGCTGCGCCCCTCACTGGCGCGATCGCTTCAGATGTCCTGCCTCAGGGCAAAGAAGTCTTTGGCGCCGGACCCCGAATCGCGGCGGCCATCGGCTCCGGTGTCGCTGCGGTCGTCATCATCGCTGGCGCCGTGTGGAGCGCATGGCGACTCTTTCGCGGTTGGCGTGCGGGTGCGAACACGGGAGCCACTCGAACAGGCGCTCCGTCACTTCGACGTCTCGCAATCGCAAATCTCTTCATCGCAACCGGAACACTGATTCTCAGCGCCGGCGGTCTTCTGAATTCAGTCGTGAATGAAATGGATGGCTTTGCGATTTCACTCGTTGCCGGTATCTCGGTGATCTTCGTCGGCTTCTTGATGACGAGTTCACAATCATCAGCACAATTACGCGCCGTCCCCGAACCCGAAGAGTGGCGGGCTTCTACGGCTGATGTCGCCTAGAGAGCGAGAACGAACAGCTGCATCGCTGCTGCAAGCAAAATAACGAAGAGCAAAATGCCAACGGCGATGACGGTTCCGGGTCGCATAGTTCTTCCTCAGGTTCGACGCTGGCCGAGTTGCACTGGCGTGATGATGCTGGGTGGACGTGTCTCATCAAACTGTTCAAACGTCACTGCAGACGTACTGGAGAGTCCGAGTTCTTCTGCAGCCGAATGTTTGTCGAGAACAATGGCGACGAGACCATAGGAATCGACAATGAGACCAATTTCGTTTGGATCAAGGTCGGCGAATGTTCCGACTCGGCGAGCAACCCGAGAGCCGTCGTCCATAACTAAACGAATCGTTTCATCGAATGCTTCGAGTTCATCGGGGTCAACGTTGAGTTGCGCGTTGCCGTAATGATCGACCCAAAGCACTTCAGCGTGGAGACGCCCTTCTTCTTCTCGAGTGAGTGGAATCATCGCCGGGAACAAAGAAATTGGATCAATGGCCGGACCAAGTTCGGAAAGGTCGACGCCGTTGCACAGATGCGCTGCTGCCGGGGCGAAGACATCGCGCCCGTCGAAAGTTCCGGGTTCTGTCGTAAAGCGAAAGTCGGGGTTGACGATTTCGACGGCCCGATCCGCGCCACCGCAGAGTTGCACGACTGGAGCAAGAACGCCATTGTCGGGCCCAACCAAGACCGATGATCCACCACCAATTTCAACAGCGATCGGACGACGAGGGGTACCAACCGTGGGGTCGATCACCGCGACAACAACCCCCGGGGCGAGATAGTTCGCGGCTCGCACAAGCGCCAAGCCCCCCGCACGCACGTCGTAGACCGGGATGTCATGAGTGATGTCGATGACACGCACCTCGGGTGCAATCGAACGAATCACCGAATGCACGACGCCGACGAATTCGTCGACGCGTCCGTAGTCGGAAAGAAAGGAAACGGTGTCGTAGCGAGGCATGGGA
>JBIIGP010000106.1:0-6599 GCA_044236415.1 Acidimicrobiales bacterium
ACCCTCTTTTGGCAGTTCGTCCCATATCTCAGACCCAAGTCGAACGGGATTTCCCCGAACCCCTCCATAGGTAGCCACCACGATGGGCAACTGCGTCTCGGCCTGTGAAATCAGCCGCCAGTCCTCGGCGGTCACCCCCGGCTGATCCGCCAGCCCGACGACCACCGCCCCCGCACCGGCACTCCGAGCCGCCTCAATCGCCGCCTGCAGCGAGCTGGCCTGCCCCGAGGCCCAATCCGGGTTCTCGATGATCCGCACACCCTCAGGCACCACTGACGCAAGCGAAACCGCACCCGCAACGACAATCACCTCTGCGAAACATCCGGCGCTGACCGCCGCTTGCACGGCGATCGCCACCAGAGGTGTTCCGTCGACGGTGGCGAGTTGCTTTGCTCCCGCAGCAAAACGCGTTGAAGCGCCTGCTG
Organism: Acidimicrobiales bacterium; assembly: GCA_044236415.1. GTDB lineage: Bacteria > Actinomycetota > Acidimicrobiia > Acidimicrobiales > Acidimicrobilacustridaceae > Acidimicrobilacustris. Next base: position 426 of record JBIIGP010000106.1, read on the forward strand.
CCAACACCACTGCGACCTGCGGTTGGGGGACGCTCACCCGAACAGTCAAGCATCCGACGAGCCGGTCCGCTCCCCTGCTCGGCTAGTCTGCAACCCGTTCGCCGGTGCAGTTCCGGCGGGTTCGCGCCGAGGGGGAACATGCAGATCACGGTGACGGTTAATGGCGAGCAGCGGTCCGGCGACGTCGAACCTCGCACGCTTCTTGTGCACTTTCTTCGCGACGAACTGGGCCTTACTGGCACCAACGTCGGCTGCGACACCTCTTCGTGTGGCGCGTGCACCATCCACGTTGACGGCCAGTCAGCGAAGTCGTGCACGATGCTCGCCGCTCAGGTCGACGGTCTCTCTGTAACCACGATCGAAGGACTTGCCGACGGCGACACCCTTCACCCGATGCAGCGCTGTTTCCAAGAGAACCATGGACTCCAGTGTGGATACTGCACGCCCGGCATGGTGATGGCTGCAGTGTCACTTCTCGACGAAAACCCCAACCCTTCCGAGACTGATGTTCGCATCGGACTTGAAGGCAATCTCTGCCGATGCACCGGCTATCACAACATTGTGAAGTCCGTTCTTGCGTGCGCTGCTGAATCACACGGGGCATCAAAGTGATCCCCGCATCGTTCGACTACGTCCGTGCCGACTCCGTCGATGCCGCTCTCGCCGCACTCACCGAACACGGCGACGAAGCCAAGCTTCTTGCTGGCGGACATTCCCTCCTCCCACTCATGAAGCTGCGCCTCGCGGCTCCTTCGGTCCTTGTCGATGTTGGCCGTCTTGATGACCTTCGGTACATCAACGATGCCGGCGATCACATCGCCATTGGTGCACTCACACGCCACCGCGATCTCGAAATCAGCACGATGTTGGCCGCAGACGCACCACTGCTTGCACACGCTGCCGGCCACGTCGGCGATCCGCAGGTTCGTCATCGCGGCACTCTCGGCGGTTCTCTTGCCCACGCCGATCCCGCATCTGATCTTCCCGCAGTCATCCTGGCGATGGGTGGCACCCTTGTTGCCACCGGCCCCAACGGATCCCGAGAAATAGCGGCATCTGACTTCTTCACCGGATTCCTTGAATCTGCCCTAGCTCCCGATGAGTTACTCACCGAGATCCGCGTCCCAAAGCTCGACACACAGGGTTGGTCGTTTCAGAAGTTCAACCGTCGCGCTCAGGACTGGGCCATTGTCGGAGTCGCTACTGTGCGCGCTAATGGTTCCACCGGCGTCGCACTCGTCAACATGGGCTCGACGCCGCTGCTCGCAAGTGCGGTAATGGACGCGGTGAAGTCCGGCGCAAACGCTGCCGACGCTGCAGCGTTTGCCAACGAAGGCACCGAAGCACAAAGCGACATCAACGCGTCGTCTGAGTACCGCGAGCATCTGGCCCGCGTTCTTGTACGCCGCTCACTTGAAGAATCCGGCCTGGCGTAACACTGGTCGCCTGTGGCGATCAGAAACCAGCGATGTTGTCAGTGGATGCTTCCGGTCGTATCGCTAAGTGACGCGCTTACACGTCCGGTGCGTGCTGCGATGACCTCGGCACAAATAGCGATTGCCGTTTCTTCTGGCGTTCGCCCTCCAAGATCAAGCCCGATCGGCGCGTGCAATCGCTTCTCGACCTGCGCCATATCGGCGCCAGCCTCGGCGAGACGCTCAAGCCGCTCGGCACACGTGCGGCGACTTCCCATAGCCCCGAGATACCCAACGCCGGTCGCAAGAGCAGCTTGAATCGCAGGCACATCGAACTTGTGGTCGTGGGTAAGCACACAGACGGCGTCTCGCTGACCTAAGCGATCGCCAACCTTTTCAAGATGTCGATGAGGCCAATCGACGACGACTTCGTCGGCAGAAGGGAACCGACGCTTGGTGGCGAAAACCTCTCGCGCGTCACAGACCGTGACTCGGTAGCCCATGACCTTGGCGACCTTGACGAGCGCCCCGGTGAAATCCACCGCTCCGAAAATCAACATCTGTGGAGGTGGAGCAAACGATTCAATGAAAATCGAAACCGCATCTTCACGGGCCTCACCATGAGGTCCGTAGTGGCGCACTCCGCTTCGGCCGCCAGCAAGTTCACCGATGGTGTCTCGAATGACAACTCGATCAAGATCGGCCTCGCCAAGGGTGCCGGTCGGCTCAATGCCGTCGCCGACAATGACTTTGGAACCCACGTGATCGCCTTCAATCACCGTCGCTAGTGCGACAGGGCGATGGTCATTGACCGCTGCACGCCAAAGTTCATAGATCGATTCGGACATTTCGTTCACCAATCCAAAGGTTCGATGAACAGATGGATCGTCCCACCACAGGTGAGACCAACGGCGAATGCCTCGTCGTCGCTATAACCAAAGGTGACCACGCGACGTTCACCTGTCGCGAGAATGTCAAGGGCTTCGGAAACAACTGCACCTTCGACACAGCCGCCCGAAACGGAACCCGCTACCTCGCCGGTGTCGGCAACAGCCATCGACGCGCCTGGAAGCCTTGGACCTGAACCTTCGATGTCGACGACACGAGCGAGTGCAACACGATGACCCGCACGGCGCCATCGATCAATGTCGTCCATGATTTCCTTCATCGGGTCACCTCCTCGGGCGTTGACGCGGACCTTGATCGTACGGGGCCTGAGCCGCTGCTCGAGAGTATGGATGAGAGACGATCAAGTGCACCAAGTGAATGGCCCTCGATGAAATCGTCAACGTATGGCAATGCGGCAGCCATACCTTGAGCCAACGGCGCGTAGCCATCGGAAGCCTTCAACGGATTCACCCAAACAATCCGGTGAGCCACGCGCGAAAGCCGGGCCATTTCGCTTGCTAAGCGTTCAGGTTCTCCGCGATCCCAACCATCGGACAGGATGACGATGACAGCGCCCCGGGCCATCCCCCGCGTTCCCCAATCATCGTTGAACTGCTGAAGACCTTCACCGAGGCGCGTGCCACCCGACCAGTCCTCGACCGAGTCAGCCGCTCGCTGCAGTGCTTGATCCGGATCGCGGATATCGAGTTCCCGAGTCAGTCGAGTCAGGCGTGTGCCCAACGCAAATGCCTCAACTCGACTGCGAGCTGATACCGCTGCGTGTGCGTAGCGAATCAGCGAGCGACTGTAGGCAGCCATCGAACCACTGATATCAGCGATGATTACGACCCGGCGGGCCACACGAGTGCGCTGCAATGTTCGTCGATTGATGGGTTCTCCGCCGGTGCGGAGCGACTCGCGAACAGTGCGGCGAAGATCAGGAACGCCAGAGGATCGCTTTGATGGGCGACGCCGACGCGACCGACGCATCGTGGCAGTCAGACGCATGTCTGCGATGAGACGATCGACCTCCAAGCGTTCCTCGTCATCAAGATCAGCGAAATCCATTGACCGAAGCGTTTCTGTACGGCTGAAACGAAGGACAGTGCCGTCGTTGGTCTCGACATCTGCGAAATCTGTCTGCTCGCCATCGAGGCTCTCGTCATCATCGACAAGGAGCAGTTCGGGCGAACGAGACACTGCTTCGGTCAGGCCGAGTTCCGTACCAAGAATCCAATGCCGGAAAACACGGTCATACAACTCGATTTCGATTGGCGAATGCGTCAACGTCGCTCGGCCACACCAATACAGGGATCGAAGATCATCACCAATGATCTCCACTGCCTCAGTGAACGTAATCAGGTTCCCGACTGGCACCGAGAGACCTGCTGTTCGCAGCAACTCGACGAGTCCCAGGATTCCGTCTTCGTTCATTGCGGTCACTCAGTCGGCAATCGTGGCGGTTTCGACCAACGTCTCGATCCCACGGGCGCGAACTCGGTCCGCATCTTCGCGATATTTCACGACCGCACCAAGCGATGCTTCAACAGAAGACGCATCGAGCTCAGTGCGACCTAATGCCGTGAGCGCCATGACCCAATCGATTGTCTCGGCCACACCCGGAGGTTTGAACAAACCAATCGACCGGAGTTCAGCGACCAGCCGCGAGACCTGACGAGTAAGAAGTTCGTTTGCTCTAGGAACGCGCGATTGAACAATCGCTATCTCGCGTTCAAGATCGGGATGCTCCACCCAGTGGTACAAGCAACGGCGCTTCAGTGCATCGTGCACATCACGGGTGCGGTTCGAGGTGATGATCACAATTGGTGGAACTGTTGCGCGAAAGGTACCCAGCTCGGGGATCGTCACTGCGTTGTCGGCAAGAACTTCCAGCAGGAATGCCTCGAACTCGTCGTCAGCGCGATCAAGTTCATCGATGAGCAGAACTGGCGCAACGTGGTGACGATCGGAGATCGCGTCGAGGAGCGGGCGGCGCACCAGAAAGCGTTCGCTGTAAAGCTCATTCTCAACAACACCAACATCGGAGCTAATTGTTCCGGCCGCCTCAGCAGCACGCAGGTGCAACAGCTGTCGGGGGTAATCCCACTCGTACAACGCTTGCGAAGCGTCGAGCCCTTCGAAGCACTGAAGTCGAAGCAACTCGCCTCCTGTCAGCGCACTGAGCGCCTTTGCCACTTCGGTCTTTCCGACACCGGGTTCCCCTTCAAGCAACAGGGGTCGCCCCATCGTCAGCGAAAGGAAGATTGCGGTCGCTAATCCCTCGTCGGCCAGGTAGCCGTTGGCGGCAAGACCGGAGACAACGTCAGCGACAGATGCAGGGGTAGCGGAACTCACAATCGGCAGGCTACCGGTGGTCGCCTCGTACTTTCGAAGCGACCCTCAGGCAGTTGCCCAGACAATGACTTCGGCTCCTTTTGGGCCCGCCATGATCGTGTGGGAGCCCTCACCAGTAAGGCGAAGGGCGTCGCCCTCACCAAGTTCTTCGGACTCGTTCAGCGTTGCCGAGCCAAGCGCTACGAAGAGGTGAACATGGGGTGCAACGGGGATCGATACAGATTCGCCTGCCTTGAGGCGACCAGCGAACATCACGGCATCGCGCTGATTGATGGCAATGACTGCGCCACTGTCTGGACCACCAGCGATCGCAACAAGCCCGCCCGCATCCAACAAGTGGCCGACTTCTTGCTGTTCGTATCCCGGTTCAATGCCCTGTGTATCCGGCGGAACCCACATCTGCACAAAATGTGCCTCGACATCGGGGCTGGGGTTGTGTTCCGAATGACGAATACCGGTGCCTGCAGACATGCGCTGTGCAAGTCCGGGGCGAATGATGCCGTGATTACCGAGAGTGTCGGAATGTTCAACTTCACCTGAAAGCACCCAGGTGATGATTTCCATGTCGGCGTGACCGTGGGTGCCGAAACCCGTTGCCGGTGCAACTCGATCGTCGTTACTGACAAGCAAGAGTCCATGGCCAGTGTTTGTGCGATCGACATAGGAGCCGAAACTGAAACTGTGCTTTGAGTCAAGCCAACCGATCTGAGTTTCGCCTCGACTTGCTGCGGTACGGATCTCGATTGTCATAAGTCTCTCAGCCTCTCAGAAACAAGAAGTAGAAGAAGAGAAACATGCCAACAGTTACCCCGACCGACGCGACAAGGGTCCACTTCGCTGAACTTTGCCAACGTTGCTTCGCTGCAGGTTCTTGGCGTGGTTTGGGGTTGATTGGTTGGGTCATCGTCTTGGATTCAACTCAGAGTCCGGTGACAGCGCGCCACACGCGCTCGGCGGTATACGGCATATCGAGGTGCGTGACACCAAACGGTGACAACGCATCGATCACTGCGCTCTGAACTGCGGGGGTACCGCCGATTGCGCCCGATTCGCCGATGCCCTTTGCGCCGAGAGGATTCACCGGTGAGGGAGTTTCGAGCGGAACGAGATCGAAACTCGGGAACTCGGCTGCCGAACCAAACGCATAATCAGCAAAGTTCGAGGTCTGCGGATTTCCGTCTTCGTCGTACATCATGTGTTCGAACAGCGCTTGTCCCACACCTTGCGCAATGCCGCCGTGACGCTGACCTTCGACGATGAGTGGGTTCAAGATGCGGCCCGCATCGTCACAGGTCACGATGCGACGCAATGTGACCTTGCCTGTTTCCGTATCGACTTCGACCTCGGCCACATGCGCACCAAACGGGAACGTTGCGTTCTCGGCACTGAAGGTAAGCGAGGCTTCGATTGGCAGTCCCATCGCACCACCACCGATGGGGTCAACGATGTCGCCAGCCGTTCCGACCTCGGCCCAAGTTTTGGTAACGCTCGGAGTGCCAGCGACGTGAAACACCCC
>JBIIGP010000107.1:0-6596 GCA_044236415.1 Acidimicrobiales bacterium
AGCCACCCATGCCGACAGACATGATTTGTTGTTGGGGAATCTCTGAGCAACGCTCGCTATCGAGCAGGCGGAGAATGTGCGTGCCGGTGCCACCGATGATGTTCACCTTGTTTTCGATCACGAAATTAATCACATCGTCAGCTTCGAATCGGGTGAGGAACCAAGCCCCGGTTGAACCGGTGTGAAGACCATTGACGGTTGCTCCGAGACCAGAAACATGGAACAACGGGAACACCACGAGGCGAATTGGTGGTGGACCTTCCGATGGACCACGACCAGCCATGACCATGCCGCGCGCACCAAGGAAGTTTTGCAGCGTGGTGTAGTGAACGACGCTGCGATGCGAAAGTACGGCGGCTTTCGGACGGCCAGTTGTACCGCTGGTGAAAATAAGAATTGCGGGATCGTCTTCATCGATGTGATTCGCAGGAATCGGTGCATCGGGGGCATAGGCCAGCATGGCCTCGAGGTCTTCATCGAGATCGAAGCGGGGGATTGAGACGTCGCTCGAAAGTCGCTCGGCGCGCTTTGCGTCAAACAACAGCAACTTGGGTTCTGTGAGATCGATCGCGTGCTGCATCTCTGATTCGGTCCACCAGCCGTTCATGGCGACGGTGATGGCGCCCATGGAGAGACAGGCCCAGAAGGAGACGATCCAGCCGTAAGAGTTCGCGCCGCACAGGGCGACACGGTCGCCGTGGCCAATCCCGTGTTCACGCTGCAGCCAGGCGGCAACTGAAGCGACGTCCTTTTCGAAACCAGAGAAGGTCACGCGCCGACCATCGCTGAAAATCATCGACTCGCGATCGCCGAACTCAAAGGAGTTGATGAGAATCTCGCGCAGTGAGCGTGCCCGATTTCGCAGAACTCCCATGGTCTCGCCGCGCACGTCTTCTTGAACGACCTCAAACGGAGCGCCCTCGCTGGTGAGGAGCGCAGTGGCCTCGTGAAGGGCAGTCAGTTGCGGCAGGGTGTGGGCGGGGCCGGTCTCGGTCACGTTTCCTCCAGATTGGTGGCTTCCTGCGTGACAGGAGCCGATACGTGGGCGATGCTAGCGGTCCATGTCAGGAATGCTTGAGGGAAAAGTGGCGCTCATCAGCGGATGCGGCGCTGGTATTGGTGAGGCATCCGCCCGTCTCTTCGCAGAGCACGGAGCCGTGCTGTGGCTGAACGATCTACGAGCCGCTGAGCTCAACCGTGTCGTTGACGAGCTCGCGGCCTCTGGCGCTGTTGTCGCAGGTGTCGCTGGCGACATGAGCGATTCAACATTCGTCAACGCCTGGGTAGAAGGTGCGGTTGAAACCTATGGCCGCGTCGATGTGCTTTACAACAACGTTGGCGTTTCTCGATCGGGCCTTCTTGGTGAACTCAGTGACGAAGACTGGCGCTTCCAGCAATCCGCCACGCTCGATTCCGTGTTCTACGCGACACGCGCGGTGATCCCGCACATGATCGCCAATGGCGGCGGCTCAATCGTGAGTATGTCCTCAGGCGCGGGTATCGGCGGCAACTACAACCTCGGTGGTTACGCGGCCGCCAAAGCGGGCGTCATCAATCTGATGGAAACGGTGGCGACGGAATACGGTGGTGACGGCATTCGGGCGAACGCGGTGACTCCCGGCCCGACGGCAACCGCACCGCTGCTCAACTACCTCGCAACGCAACCGGGTGGTGTCGAGGCGCACGTTGCCGATCTCGACCTCAAGCGATTGAGCCAGCCTGAAGAAGTCGCGCAAACCGTGCTGTGGCTGGCATCAGACTTTTCATCGAATATCACCGGCATTTGTGTCCGTAGCAACATCCGTGCCGCAAGTCGACGTCCGCACGGATCCTGAAGGAACAACAGTTATGGCAGCGAACGAAAGCGTCGAACTGACAGCGTGGCGTGATTTCTGCCGTCGACTCGAAGCGGTGGGCGAACAGCTGATGGCCGAGCCGTTCCCGGCTGATGCGGCAGTACGTGCCGAAGGTTACGACCACATGGCGGAACAGGTTCTGTGTTGGTTGGGATGGTCGATCGGTTATCCGAATGCTGCCCGACCGTTCTTTATGCGACAGAACGATCTCGTCACGCAATGGGGCGGACCAAATGCCGACAACGCCTATCGCCATGCGCGAATTGATCCCACCAAGCGCTATCGAGTGCGCGGGCGGATGCATTCATGTGAAGAGTTCATCCTGGCAATGCGCGCCGGCTTTATGCATCAAGAAAGGTGGGGAACGCTCGCCGAGCACAACGGATCCGATCTTGGAATCGGCAAGGGCGACGAGTTCGAGTTCTTTCTCGGTGGCGATGGCACCGAAGCGGGTTGGCTGCAAATTCCTGAAGGCGCGGTCATGTGTTCAATCCGCGAGTACTACTTCGATTGGACCGAAGAAGAACCAGCAACATTCACGATCGAGTGTCTTGATGGGCCTGACCATCTGCCCCGAGTAACCGCTGAAGACTTTGCCGCAAAGGTTGCCGATGCGGTAGCGGGTGTTGAGCGTTCAATGTCGTACTGGAACCAGTACATGATCGATCAGCGCGCAATGCGTGAAGACAATTCTTTTCATGGTTCTTTTGCGCAAGAAAAGGGTCTCGCTGCCGCTCGTTACGGATTCTGTTTCTGGGACCTCGGCCCCGATGATGCGCTCATTATCGAGAGCGAAGTACCCGACGCTCGTTATTGGAGTTTGCAGCTCTATCCCGATGGCTGGTTCGAGCTCGCTGATCCGGTTGAGCGCATCACGAGTTTGAATGATCGCCAATTGCGATTGTCAGACGACGGGCGCATTCGTGCCGTTGTTTCTCATCGAGACCCAGGCGTCGACAACTGGCTTGATGCCGGCGGACGTACGGGCGGACTCTGCACCTTGCGCTGGTTCTGGCCACTGAGCGACGCGGCTCCCGAACCGATGGCACGACTGGTGAATGTCGATGAGGTGTGGAGTGAACTTCCGACCGACACCGTTCGAGTTTCAGTCGAGGAACGCGCGGCCTTGCTTGAGTCTCGCCGTCGTCATCTGGCTTGGCGTTTCCGAACCTGAGATTCAGGGGCGCATAATGCCGCCACCGTCGACCGAAATGGTCTGTCCGGTGACATAGCGACTTCCGTCGCTGAGCAAGAACGCGACTGCGGGGCCGATGTCCTCGATGGCATCGCCATCGCGACCCACCGGGTTGTCGTCGTACATCGAGGCGAACGCTGCTTCGCGTGCCGGGTCAGACCCAGCGACAGGAGCGCGGTGACCGGCTGATGCAGGCAGAACGCAATTGACCGTGATGCCGTCGCGGCCCCATTCGCGCGCTGCAGTGCGAGTAAGCGAACGGATGGCTTCGTTTGATGCGGCGTAGGGGCCGTAACCAGCAGCGCCGGTGAGGCCCATTGAGGTACCCATCGTGACGATGCGCCCCCAGTTGTTCGCGGCCATATGCGGTTGCGCCGCCTGCATGAGCCACAGCGCGCCTTTAGGGCCAGTATCGAACAACAGATTCATATCGCTCTCGGTGACATCGAGCAGGGGAGTGACCGGCCGGAACGATTGCGCGTTCAGAACCAGACCATCGAGGCGACCGTATTGAGCAAGGGTTTCGTCAACAACTTCAAACGCACGTCCACGATCGGCGACGTCGGCGACGAGACCGAGACACTCAACGTTCTCGGATTCAAGCAGCGCAATTGCCTCTGCAAGTCGCTCGGGCTTGCGGCCAGTGATGGTGATTTTTGCTCCGAGTGCTCCGAGGTGGCGAGCGATGCCTATGCCGATGCCCCGAGTTCCGCCTGTGATGATGACGACACGGCCATCAAGAATGTTGAGAGGTGCGTCGGCCATTCGAGCAGCGTAGTTTCCTACCCGATGGCAACGACTTGGAATCCGGGACCGCGCCCCGAATGGGTAGAAGCGGTGAATGCGGGCTTGGTCCTGCCGATCGCGGCCGAGGCGGCGCTTCCCTTTGATCGCGATGGCCTCGTTGGCGAGGCGTTGGCACGGCAGGGGCGAGCGAACGAGGGGATTGCAGCGCTTTGCGCTCCTGGACCGGGGACGGGTGAGGACTTCCTCGAAGGACTGGATATCGCGCTTGTGTCATTGGAGACCGAAGCGAATCTGCATCTTCTTGGTCGGTGGATGACGCGTCGTTTCCTGCTTCGGCTGCTTGAAGTTCGGCTTCAGATCTGCGACTGGGTTCGTAGCGACCCCGGGGTGCGAGACGAACAAATTTTCGAACCGCTTTTTGTTGTTGGTGCGCCGCGCACTGGCACCACGGTTTTGCATGCGCTGCTTTCCGCCGATCACCGTCATCGTGTTCCGCTCGGTTGGGAGTTCTTGCGACCAGTTCCGCCACCAACCTTCGAAACTTACGAAAACGATCCCCGTATCGAATTGGCCGATGCCGAACTGCGCGGCCCGCAACTCGTGACTGGCGGGCTCGACGCGATTCACGCCTACGCCGGTCGCATGAATAAGGAATGTCTCTCGGCGATGTCGTTCGCGTTCCGCGGCGAAGAGTTCATCAGTCGCTACAGCACGCCGAGCTACATCGAATGGCTGCAGTCATGTGACATGACTCCGGCCTATGAAATGCACCGTCTCGTACTGCAGATTCTGCAGCGCCAAATGCCAACTCAGAAATGGGTCTTGAAGTCCCCGGTGCACCTACACAATCTTCCCGTAGTGCTCGACACCTATCCCGATGCGCAACTGGTGATCACTCATCGCGATCCGTTGGCAATCCTCGGTTCAGTGACGAGCCTGATTGCGACGCTGCGCTGGGCGCATAGCGACGATGTCGATATCGCTGTGATCGGTCGCTATCACGCCGATCTGTATCACGGAGACCTCGATGGCCTCGTCGATCTTCAGGTGCAAGGCCTTCTTCCAATTGGGCGCGTCGCTCACGGTTCTTTTGCTGATTTCAATGACGATGGTGTTGGAGTTGTGGAACGCATTTATGGCGAGCTCGGCATTGACCTTCCTGATGATGTGCGTGCTGCCATGGCAGCCGCCCTCGCAGCGTCTCCACGCGAGAAGCACGGAGATCACACTTGGTCCTTCGATTGGCTCGGTCTCGACGCCGATGAACAGCGTGATCGCTTCTCTCGTTACTGCATGACCTTCGGTCTTGCAGATTCGATCAACTGACGAATGCGTTGGCATCAGGCACGAGTCGTACCTTGCCGGCTCTTTCGGATCTCGTTGTCGCTCTGACAATTGGGGGCACGATGGTGGGTGATCGAGTGGCCTGTCGATTGATTGAACGTCGCCGCGGTGCGCTCACGCATTATCTCGAACGCCCAGAACTGGGCTGAGTTTCGTTACTCTGCAGCAATGATGAAAATCGCAAAAGTTGTCGCATTCACGGCGGCAATCTTCCTCATAGCAAGCAGTTGTGGTGACTCATCGAAGTCGTCCACAACGACATCAATTCAAACGATTGAGCCTGGGACTCTCAAAGTGTGTCTCTACCCGGGTTTCGCTCCGTTTGCGATCAAGGGAGACGACGGCACCTGGAGCGGTTGGGATGTCGAGTTCCTCGAAGGATTCGCGAAGCAGCAGGGTTTGACGCTCAAGCCTGTGGAGTTCTCAACGTTCGACAACATCTGGATGCGACCTGGAAATGATGAGTGCGACCTCGCCGGTACGGGTATCACGAAGACTGCGGATCGTTCGGCAGCGACGGGAACTCGTGCGACGTGGTCAGCGACGTACTACAGCGTCGCCCGCGGCTTCGCTGTGCTCGACGGTGTGCAGGTAAACGGAATCGGTGATCTTGCAGGACGCGTAGTGCTGGCTACGAAGGGTTCGACAGCCGACCTCGACCTGCAAGCGCGGATCAAGAATGCGGGGATCACAAACATCACGTTGCAGTACGTCGATGCCGGTGTCGATGCTGCGAAGCAATTGCTCGCCGGCGGATCAGACGCTCCGATCGGGTTCGCAGAGGGTGTGGGCAGCGTGCAGACGCTCGTGCAGCAGTTCCCGGGACTCGAGCTCGCGTGGCAGCACTGCATGATGCTTCCCGATGGCACGATCTCTTCGGAGCCATTCGGCTTCCCCGTCCGGGCGAAGTCAACCGGCGTGGCGGCTGCGCTCGACTCGTATATCGCCAATCCGACGGTCGCCTATCCGGGCGGACCGGGGACTGGTCGCGACTGCCCGACCGGCTCTTGATCGGTGACGTGATCATGTGGCGATCATTTACGCGAGTTGGCACTTCACAGTGCACCCCGGTACCCTCTAGTTCACGCCGCGGGGTGGAGCAGTCTGGTAGCTCGTCGGGCTCATAACCCGAAGGTCGTTGGTTCAAATCCGACCCCCGCCACCATCAAATGCGCAGGTCAGGCCCCCTTCTCGGAGGGGGCCGCTTGCATGATTGGCCCATCGTGGTCACGGGTTTGGTCACAGGAAATTTGCGGACCGTCCAGCGCTGCAACAACACCATCGGCGGGAAGGCCCTGATTTTCAGGCATCAGGTGGGTGTACTGGCGCAAAGTGAAGCCAATGTCGTTGTGTCCCAGTCGGGATGAAACGGCCTTGATGTGTTCGCCCGAGTGGATATCGATCGATGCGTGGGTGTGGCGCAGATCATGAAACCGAATTCGAGAGAACCCACC
>JBIIGP010000108.1:0-6570 GCA_044236415.1 Acidimicrobiales bacterium
GGTCATGTTGCGGCCGTCGAGTCGTGGGTAAATCTCTACCTTGGCGACTTCGGTGACTGCTTCAGCGACCTGGTCAAGAATCTTGCGACCGAGTTCCGGATGCTGCATCTCGCGGCCTCGGAACATGATCGTGACTTTGACCTTGTGCCCTTCGTTCAGGAATTGCTCCACCTTCTTGGTCTTGGTGTCGAAGTCACCCATGCCAATCTTCGGCCGGTACTTCATTTCCTTGACCACGACGTTGGTGCTCTTCTTGCGTGACTCCTTCGCCTTCTGTGCGGCCTCGTACTTGTACTTGCCGTAATCCATGATTCGGCAGACAGGTGGGTTGGCCTTATCGGCCACCTCAACGAGATCGAGTTCAAGCTCTAGAGCCATCCGAAGTGCTTCGGGTAGCGGCGTAATTCCGATCTGGGCGCCATCGGGTCCAACGAGCCGCACTTCGCGTGCGCGAATGCGATCGTTGATCCGGGGCTCGGTATTGGCGGCCGTAGCTATGGCCGGTCACTCCTCATTCGTGCCAGGTCCTCCCTGCGCATTGTGATTGGGACGTGGCGCCTTGTGTTGTTCGCAATCAGGACAGGCCCGAGAATGAAAAACGGCAGGCGCCGGACGAAAGCCGACACCCACCGAAACTCCGATATGCGACGGAGTGACCTGTCAGAACCAATGTGCAAGCGCAAAAGGAGGCTGACAGAAAGGAGAATGTTGCGACCCGGGCGCACGATTCGGAACGATGACGCTGCTGCGATGTGGCCGGGTGGGAGCCGAGGCCCCGCTTCCGTTCAGTTGTGAGGCGCCTACGATACCGGGTCCAACCCACCCCAGCGCAATACGAGCCAAATCCGGCTCTGCTGCTTGGGGCCAAATGGCACGAAAGAGAGCCCCCGATGAGCCTGTGGACACCAGATGGAGAGGTTCCTGTCGAGCGTTCCGGAGCCGAGGAGCGCCCGGCCACCAGCGCCTCGGAAATGCTCGGAGGCCCCAATCTCGACGATCTTTCCCCAGAGGAACGGGCCCAGGCCGAAGAAATGATCGCTCGAATGGCCGAGGTGCAGCGTCAGTTGCTCTCACATCCGGCTTCGGTCTTCGTGGCCAACCACCTCATGGGCCTCTATGAACTCGCGGCTGTGCATCTCGACCAGCCCGAGCCGAAATACGACGAAGTCCGTCTCGCGATCGACGCGATGACGTCGATGCTCGATGCCACCGAGGACCGCCTTCCCGAGAGCGGCGCTGAACTTCGCCAGGCCCTCACCGTGTTGCAGACCGTCTACGTCCAGCGGGTCAACGCTTCGGAGTCTTGAAGCCGCTTGGGCCTACCGGGCAGTGGCGGAGATGGCGACTGCTTCCCATCGACCCATCCTGCCCGGAGCGACCGAAAACGAAACATCTGCACCGACAGTGATCGTTCGGGTTCCGTCGACGACTGCTGTGCAATGAAACGGGTACTCCGTTCCATCATCTCGACGAACAACACCGATTCCTCGCGGATCGTCGAATGACGCGACCACTCCCCTGCCATCACTCAACGGCACGGTCTGGGGAGGCATTGACACGATTACGGAACGATCTTGGAAATTGGGAGTTCGAGAATGTCGGTCGCTCCGGCGTCAGAGAGTGCCGGGATCAGCACATTGATGCCGCTCTTCTCGACGACTGATTCAACTGCGTAACCAGCACCACCAAACAGTTCATTCACTGTCGGCGACTTCATCGAAGGAAGGACAGCAATGACTGCATCGAGGCGATCGGTAGGGACATTCAACTTCACCAACACTTTGCCTCGTGCATCGAGAACACCCTCGAGCAACGTCCGCAATTGGCGCATCGCATGTGCCTTCGCAGGATCGGCATACGACTGCGGATTGGCGATCATCTCGGTGTAGGAAACCAGGATCGTGTCGATGATCTTTAAGCCAGCGGCGCGAAGTGCGCTACCTGTCTCGGTGATGTCGACGATGCAATCGACGATGTCAGGAACCTTCGCCTCGGTTGCACCGTAGGAGAGCTTGATGTCGGCGTTGATGCCTTTATCGGCAAAATACCGGCGAGTGAGTTCCGGGTATTCGCTCGACACCCGAACACCCTGAGGAAGTTGGGCGACACTTTCGTAGGGAGAATCCTTGGGCACCGCAACGATGATGCGAACCGGATTGCTCGTGACCTTCGAGTACTTCAGTTCACCCAGGGACTCGACGCTTGAGTTCGTCTCTTCAATCCAGTCGCGGCCGGTGATTCCGAGATCAAACAGTCCTTCGGCGACGTAGACCGGGATTTCCTGCGGCCGGAGGATACGAACATCGATAACTCGTGGGTCGTCAATCGTGGCTCTGTACTGGACGGAGGAATCGCGCGACACCTTGAGGTCAGCGGCTTCAAAAAGTTCGAGTGTCGCTTTTTCGAGCGATCCCTTAGGCAGAACGAGCTTGAGCATCGGACCAACCTACCGTCCACCTCGCTCAACATCGAAACCCATTTCCGTTCGTAAACGGCGTTGCACGCCGTAGGCTCATCTCATGGCAAGGCACAACGAACGTCACTACACCCACCGAACAGGCTGGATCCGGGCGTCGGTACTTGGGGCCAACGATGGCATCATCTCCACCGCTGCGCTGATTCTCGGAGTCGCTGCTGCTGATTCAGGCCGAACTGCCGTTCTCACTGCTGGTGTCGCAGGACTTACTGCAGGAGCACTTTCAATGGGCCTTGGCGAATTCGTCTCGGTCAGCTCGCAGCGCGATACAGAAGAAGCAGATATCGCCAAAGAGGTGTGGGAGCTAGAACACACCCCCGAGCGCGAACTGGCTGAACTCACTGCCATCTACCAAGAGAAGGGTCTGAAACACGACCTTGCCCGACAGGTCGCAATCGAACTCACTGCTCACAACGCTCTCGGGATTCACCTCATTGAGGAACTCGGCATCACCGAATCCACACGCGCCCGGCCCATTCAGGCCGCCTGGTCATCGATGGCATCGTTTGCAATCGGAGCAGCACTGCCACTTCTCGCCGCCATCTTTGCGCCGGATGGTGCTCGAATTCTCACGACGCTGTTCGTCTCGGTGCTTGCGCTGATCGCGCTCGGCTACACCGGAGCTCGCGCCGGCGGTGCCGCCCCATCACGTCCCATGCTCCGAGTAGTCGGCGGCGGAATCGCTGCCATGGCTGCAACGATGATCATCGGTAAAATTTTTGGCGCAGCAATCGGTTAAGCGCGATTCACTTTGCGATTGATCGCAGAAGGTTGACCATTTCCAAACCGGTGCGGACGCATTCCTCGCCCTTGTTGTCCTCGTCGGAAGAACGAGCAAGCGCTTGTTCAAGGTTTTCGGTCGTAAGGACGCCAAAGATCACCGGCACCCCGGTTGCAAGTTGTACGTCCATGATTCCGCGCGCACATTCACCTGCGACAAAGTCATAGTGCGAGGTTTCACCGCGGATCACCGCACCGAGACACACCACCAAATCAACCTTGCCGCTGTCGATCAGGCCTTTCGCCGCCATCGGCGCTTCATAGGCCCCTGGAACCCACACCTGAAGCACATCGGCTTCAGCAACTCCGTGAACAGCGAGCGCGTTCTCGGCACCTTCGATGAGTCGGTTCGTGATGTGATCGTTCCAGCGCCCGCAGACGAGGCCGACGCGAATGCCGGAACCATCGACGTTGCTCGAAAGCGAGTTTGCTGCGCGGAAGTTTGATGACATCAGTCGAGCCCTTCAAGCATGTGGCCCATCTTTTCGCGCTTTGTGCGGAGGTAGGCGATGTTCTCAGGATTAGGAATCGTCTCTAACGGAACCCGTTCGACGATGTCGAGGCCAAAGCCATCAAGGCCGCCATACTTCGAAGGATTGTTCGTGAGGGCTCGCATTGTCGTGATGCCGAGATCCACGAGGATCTGCGCACCGATGCCGTACTCGCGTGAATCGATAGGGAGTCCAAGGCTTACGTTCGCTTCAACAGTGTCTTGCCCTGCGTCTTGCAACGAGTACGCCCGGATCTTGTGGCCGATGCCGACTCCCCTACCTTCATGCCCACGCAGGTAGACGACAACGCCGAGTCCCTCGTTATCAATGAGTTCCATCGCCTTATCGAGCTGAATGCCGCAGTCGCAACGGAGTGAACCAAACACGTCACCAGTGAGGCACTCAGAATGCACTCGGACAAGAACGTTGTCCTCGCCTTGAACCGCACCCTTCACCAGAGCAATGTGCTGTTGCCCATCGAGAACGTTCTCGTAGACATAACAAGTGAAATCGCCCCACTGGGTGGGGATACGAGCCTCTGAGATTCGCTTCACCAATTTTTCTGTCTGACGCCGATAGCGAATCAGTTCGGCGATTGAGATCAGCAAGAGATCATGTTCTTTGCAGAACTCAACGAGATCAGGAACACGCGCCATCGTGCCGTCGTCATTGACGATTTCGCACAGGACACCAGACGGGAACATCCCCGCCATGCGAGCAAGGTCTACGGCCGCCTCGGTATGCCCGGCGCGCTTCAGCACACCACCTTCGGCATAGCGAAGAGGAAAGATGTGACCGGGACGAGCGAGATCTCCGGGCCGGGTTGCGGGATCGATCAGTGCCTGAATCGTTGCGGCACGGTCAGCGGCCGAAATGCCGGTTGAGGTGTCGTGTCGATAGTCGACTGAATAGGTGAACGCCGTGCGCTGAGCTTCGGTGTTGTCACGCACCATGAGGGGAACTTCGAGTTCGTCGAGTCGTTCGCCGGTAAGAGGCGTACAAATCACACCCGAAGTGTGGCGAACGAAAAACGCGATCTTCTCGGCCGTTGCCGATTCGGCCGCCATGATGAGGTCGCCTTCGTTCTCGCGGTCTTCGTCGTCAACAACAACGACAATTTCACCGCGCGCAATCGCCGCGACTGCATCGGGGATAGTCGCGAAGTACTCGGACCAATCGGAACGTTCCTGTGTGGACATCAGTCCTCCTCGGACCGGGTGAGAGAAGCAAGTTGCGCCTCGATGAGACGCTCGGTGTATTTGGCCATGACATCGACCTCGAGATTGACCGGAGACCCAGGACCTTTGTGGCCGAGTGTGGTGACGGCCGAGGTATGAGGGATGACCGCAACAGTGAAACCATCGTCTAGCGGTTTGACGACGGTGAGCGAAATGCCATCGACAGTGATCGAACCTTTTTCGACGACGTACCGAAGGAGATTCGATGGCATTCGTACTTGGAGATCAGGTACGCCAACAACTACTTCGCCGACAGCATCGACGTGACCCTGCACGAGGTGACCACCGAGGCGATCCTCGAGGCGAACGGGGCGTTCGAGATTGACTGGGTCACCGGCAGAGAGTGCTCCGAGATTGGTGCGGTTGAAGGTCTCGTCGCTGACATCGGCTTCCCACCATCCGGCCGCAGCATCGAACGCAACAATCGTGAGGCAGCAACCGTTCACGGCAGTGGAATCGCCAATGGAAGCGCCATCGAGAACATTCGAACAGTTGATGCGAAGACGCGAGCCATCACGAGTTGCCACGGTTCCGAGTTCTTCAACAATTCCGGTGAACATGTTTAGGCCTCAATCTCCAGCCTGAGATCGTCCCCCACCCGGGCCACGTCCACAATTCGACCCCTCCAGAGGTCGCCGAGGGTCGGAGCTCCTTTGCCCGAGAACAGGCTCAGGGCGTCATCGCCACCGAAAATCGCCGGAGCCATGTAGAGGACGTAACGATCGACCAAACCGGCCTCATGAAAGGCCTTGGCGACCGTCGCTCCGCCTTCAACCATCAGTTGTAGGACTCCGCGAGCGCCAAGGTCATCGAGAATGACCCCAAGGTCTCCCGAAACTTCGAGACAGGGCTGTAACGCCGAGTCGGCTGGGGCGGCGCCAAGAACAACCCGGAGCGGTTCGGTGTCGTCGGTCGAGCGCTCGCTCTCGGGAAGTCGAACCGTGAGGGCGGGATTGTCAGCGCGGACGGTGCCGGCACCCACGAGAATTGCGTCGCTGTCTGCTCGGAGTCTGTGCGCATCGGTGCGAGCGGCATCGCTTGTAATCCACTGGGAAGTGCCATCGGGAGCAGCGGTGCGACCGTCAAGGGTGGACGCCAACTTCAGCACCACAAAGGGACGACCAGTCGAACGATGGTGGAGATAGGGCGCAAGTTGCCGGGCAACGTCATCGGCTCGGCACCCAACTTCGACATCGATCCCTGCAGCGCGAAGGCGATCGATGCCTTGGCCCGCGACCTTTGGGTCGGGATCTGCAAGCGCGACCACGACTCGCGACACTCCGGCGTTGATCACCGCGTCGGCACAGGGCGGAGTGAGTCCATGATGCGAACAAGGTTCGAGGGTCACATAGAGCGTTGAACCTTTTGCGGAGTCACCAGCAGCAGCCAATGCAACTACTTCTGCATGCGGACCAATTCGGCCATCGGTGGCGCCTTCGAAACCGGGATGTTCAGGCTGGCCAGCTGGCACCACCACCGCTCCGACCCATGGCCGAGGCGCGACGCGTCGGCGAACTTTGGCCGCGGCAGTCATTGCCTGACCCATACGGGTCTCGTCAGTGGGTGTGGTTGCGATAGGGGTCGA
>JBIIGP010000109.1:0-6557 GCA_044236415.1 Acidimicrobiales bacterium
TGGTCTCAAGCTCTTCGAGTAAGACCGCAATTGGGTTCGCTCAATTAGCAAAGCAGCGTGGCCTGAAGACTGTCGGCCTTACCTCCGCGGGCAATCAAGCATTCGTTGAATCACTCAATGTGTATTCAGAGGTACTCACCTACGACGCCGTCGACTCCATCGCGACTATCCCTGCGGCTTATATCGACATCGCTGGAAATCAAGATCTCCTCCGGGACGTACATACCCACCTTGACGGGTTTCTCAACCACTCAATGGTCGTTGGCAATACGAACTGGAACCACAAGGCGACAAACACAAGTGCATTACCGGCACCCACACCAGAGTTTCTCTTTGCGCCGACACAGATCTCGAAACGCACAAAGGAATGGGGGCGCGACGGGCTCGACCAGCGCATGGGGACCGCTTGGAAGAACTACTCCGAATGGTGCGACTCCTGGCTGGTGTTTTCCCAAGCCGTTGGAAACGAAGAAGTCCTTGACGTCTACGAAACCCTGCGAAGCGGTCAGCCTGACCCAAAGCTCGGCTACATCTGTTCACTCCCCAACGAAGAAGCGAAATGAACACTCCACTTCTCCCCGAAACTTCGAACACACCTTCAGTCGACGGGCGCACTGCCCGTCGAGACCGCGGTCGAACCGCGGTACTCGAAGCCGCGCTCGACTTATTTGATGAAGAGAACCTCGAACCAACGCCAGAACAGATCGCTCTGCGTGCAGGTGTCTCGACGCGTTCGGTCTACCGCTATTTCGAAGATCGAGATGAACTCGTTCGAGCGATCATCGCTCACAAGCAGTTGAAAATTCTCCCCCTGTTCCACATTGAGAACATCGGGAAGGGAGATCTCGATACGCGCCTCTCCCGCCTAGTCGACTCCCGCCTCAGGGTGTACGACGCCACCGGCGCGACCGCTCGCGCCATGGCGATCAAAGCTTCTAGCGACCCTGTCATTTACGAGCAGATCCAGTTCAGGAAATCAGTTTTCCGAGAGCAGGTCGAAAACAACTTTCGCCAGGAATTTGACCGCATGAGCTCTTCGCAACGAGGTACGTCGCTCAATGCAATCGATGCGCTCACTCAACTCGATGCACTCGACCGCTTCCATGTCGATCTCCAACTTTCTTTTGATGAAACCCGAGAACTTCTCATTGGATCAATCAAGGCACTACTGAACATCGCTCCATAACCCGTTTCGCAAAGAACTCACTCCCTCCAGAGAGGACCAGCAATGGCCGAGCAACTTGAACACCCATACGGAACCATCAACATCGAACTCGTTGGCGCATGGCTTCATATGAAACCCGAAGACGACGGGTGTTTCTGGGCACTCAACCTCATGAAGTACGTCGAAGTTGCAAACTACGACGACGGCCGCGAGGGAGTTTCCGGTAAAGCCGCCGACGACACCTATGCGCCAATCGGTCCTCTTGCCGCCGTCGGGGCAGCCGTCGCGTACATGGGTGATGTCACGAATCAGCCGCTCGGCACCCCGATGTGGGATCGGGTCGCGATTGTTCGCTACCCCACCCGTGCTTCGTTCTTCGAAATGCAAGAACGCAAAGACTTCAAAGAGGCCCACGTCCACAAGAAGGCAGGCATGGACTTCACCATCATCCTTTCCTGCCTTCCGAAGACATACGACGCGTCGGCAAGTACTGATGGAGACCTCGTCCTCTTGATCGACAAGGGAGTCGACGACGCGTTCGCTGCCGTCCAAGGGGTCACACAAGTCGCCCTCTTTGACGTTGAAGGTGTGATCATCGGAGACGAACGCCGCTACGACCGAGCACGATTTGTACGTGTGAACGATGACGAAACGCTCGCCTCGTTGATCAGCGCTGCCGAGAACGCAGAAGACGCTCAGATCCTTGTTCTACGGAGTTTCATCGACAATCTCGTCGACACTGTCGTGACGGCCTAAAGGCAGAACTATGGAATTCCTGCGCACTCCCGATGATCGATTTGTTGGTCTTGAGGATTACGACTTTGAGCCGCACTATCGATCGATCACCACTGCCGACGGCACCGCGCTCCGATTCCATTTCATCGACGAAGGTCCGCGTGATGTCGACCCAGTGCTCTTGCTACACGGCAACCCATCGTGGTCCTATCTGCATCGCAAGATGATTCGCGGACTCGTTGCCCGTGGCCATCGCGTTCTCGCACTCGACCTCATTGGAATGGGTCGCTCCGACAAGCCCACAAACAAATCCGATTACTCGCTGGCCAACCACATCGATTGGATGGGTCAGTGGCTTGTCGCCGAGGACCTCACCAACATCACGCTGTACTGCCAAGACTGGGGCGGCATCACTGGCCTCAACTTGCTGCCATTTCACGGCGACCGTTTCGCACGAGTTATTGCATCAAACACTGGCGTTCCTGCTGGCGAAGGTGCCACGAAGGGCATCGAAAATTGGCTTGCCTTTGTAAGCAGCGTTGAAGAACTTCCGGTTAGCGGCGTCATGCAAAGCGGAACAACACGAAAACTTTCCGATGGCGAAAAAGCCGCATACGAGGCTCCATTCCCCGATGGGACCTACCAAGCCTCTCCTCTCATCTTTCCCTTCCTCATTCCCGTTCAACCCGACAACCCGGGCGTCCCGATGTGTCTCGAAATGTGGACTTACCTCGAGACATGGACGAAACCCTTCCTCACAGTTTTCGGATCAGAAGATGAGATCTCCTACAAAGCCGGGGCCCACCTGAAGATGCAACGAAAGATCCCAGGTGCGGCCAACCAAAAGCACATCGTGGTCGAAGGCGCCAGTCACTTCATTCAAGAGGATGCGCCCGATCAACTCGTTGAAATCATCGACCACTTCACAAAGGAAGATCAGCGGTGAGTTGCTTAACGATCTTCACGTACAACTCGAGAGCTAAGGACACCTGATGACTACCGAAAAGCCCGAACGACTTGTTCCCGATATGCGCAACGTCCGCTACGGCGAGGTGCTCACCGTCTATTCACGCGAAGGCCGATTCGAAGCCGAGGTTTACGGCACCCAGTTGATCAACGACTGCCCCCAGGAACTCTGGGAAACACTCGACGCGAATGCCATTGCTGTCGAGATGGGCGCCATCGGCGCAAAACTCAACGGCCCTCGATACTGGACCTTGGATGCGTTTGGCCAAAAGATCGCTGTGGCTGAGCCCGTCCTGCGGGATTTCAACGGGATCACAATGCGTCGCATCGCCATCGTTGACCTTGGTGAAATTCCGCAGCTCGGCCCCTACACCGAAACAAAGGTCAATCGCGGCGTGATCTTCTTTTGGGATGCGGGTCAGACAGTTCACGAACTCGTGAACCCCGATGGGCTTGCGTACATCATGCAGGCGTTGTGCATCGGCGTCGATCCATCCATGACACCGGAATCTTTACTCACCCTCGGTGAACGTCTCGAACTTCCCGAAGGCTGGGCATACCGCACTCGCGTCTTAGATGAAGAACTCATCGTCGATACAACAGAGACGATCGCAACTGTCCTTCAGGACGAGTTCGAGAACTCCTACACACTCCCCTTCTGACTGACTTAGACGATGACGATCGACGACCGCCGCCTTGTGTTGCGCGAGGAACGAGCCCAGGCTTCCCCCTATTGGGGAAAGGTTGAGCCTCGGATCATCCTTACGTTTCTGTTCTTTTCTGCGGCGTGGATTGCCGTCATTGTTCTCGGCGTCAATGGATCCATCCCGCTTTGGCTCGGCCTGATTCTCAACACCGTCATCGCTTCAACCTTCTATATGCCGATGCATGAAGCGACCCACGGCAATATTTGGGGTCGAACCACATCGGGCAAATGGATCGAAGACCTCATTGGAATGCTGTGTGCGATCCCGTTGGGCTTCTCTTACAAAGCACATCGCTCGTCTCATATGCGCCACCACGCGCACACAAACGACCCGTTGAAAGATCCCGACTTTCACACTGCGGGGCCCATGCACACCGTGCTCAAAAGTTGGTACGGACAGGTGATGTTGGCCACCTTTCTTCCTGTGTTCGCATTCGTTCCTGCGGCCCGCAAGCTGCTACCGGCTGCGATGCTCGTCATGATGCGAGCGGAAACGGGAAGCAGGAAGGCTGGACTCATCCAGCTGCGCTTTTGGTTCCTCACACACGCGTTTCTTGTACTTGCAATTCTCACCGGTTACGGATGGCAAGCATTGATGCTCTGGTATTTGCCCGCGCGACTTCAGGCTCTCTGGCTGCTCACAATTTTTGCGTGGTATCCCCATCATCCGGCGACGAAAGTCGGCCGTTATGTCGATACACGCGTGGCTGTGTTTCCCGGATCACGTTGGCTGATCCGTGGGCATGATCATCACGCCGTTCATCACCTTTTCCCACGCGTTCCTCATTATCGGCTCCGCAAACTCTGGGCCGATATTGCAGATGACATGGTTGCAAAGGGTGTGCGCAGCGAGGGGAAAGCACTCAGTGCGACCGGCCCCATCAATCTGAGAGCGAACCAAACGCAACAAACATGACGGCGTCGATCGATATTGCGTCCCACGCCGGATTTGGCGCAGGTTCACATCCGATCTCGATGTAGATGCGACCAAGAATCTGTCCCGCCAGCCACTGAATGAACGCTTCAAGGTCCAAGTCGGGTCGAGTCCAACCAATGTCTTTGAACACCTGAAGCCGCTCGGAGAGCTGGCGCAAGAAACCTCGAGCTGCTTCCCCTAGGACCACTGCAAGCTCCGGGCGCCCTTCGACGCTTCCGAGAGCGAAAAGGCGCTGCTGCCGCGCCAGCGATCGCGATGGGTCGTAGATCATTGTCAGAATATTGAGAAAGGCGTCGCGCAACTCTGCACGACTCGAAACCCCACGCAAGATCGACTCCGATAGAGCATTGAACTCGGCGAAACTCCTCACCAGGCGCTCAGCCTGAGCGGCGCTGACCAATCCTTCTCGGCTCCCGAAGAAGTGGTAGATCGACGGGGGCGTCACCTCCACCGCGACCTCGATGTCGTGGACGCGCAGACCCGCCTCACCGTTCGCCTCGATGATCCTGATGGCTTCGTCAAGGATTTTCTGTTCGGTTGGGTGGCGTTCCATTGGTCCCGACCTTAGGTTCACTTGCCGCCACGCTCAACGATCTGACGTAGTAAACCTCAGGGGTCTATTTACTCAGGGGGAGTGCCCAAATGTCTGAACCGTTGGTGCTAGTCGAAGCCGAGGGTCCGATCCTCGTCGTCACGATCAACCGTCCCGAAAAGAAGAATGCTGCCAATGCAGAGGTTCTCTGCCGGTTGTACGACGCGTGGGTTCGTCTCGATACCGATGATTCCTTGCGCGTTGCTATTCTCACTGGGAAGGGCGACACCTTCTGTGCCGGTATGGATCTCGCTGAGATTGGCCGACTGCGCCAAGGTGTCGTCGACAACGAGTGGCTCCAGCGATTCAAAGATCAACCCGAGGTCATCCTTGGTGGCTGGCTCAAGACCTACCGTCCCACCAAGCCCGTGATCCTCGCTGCCGAGGGATTCGCCCGTGCTGGCGGAACAGAAATTCTTCAAGGCACCGACATTCGCGTCGCCGGCGAGAGCGCAGTCTTCGGAGTCACCGAAGTACAACGCGGTCTGTTTCCCATGGCTGGTTCGGCTGTTCGACTTCGCCGACAGATCGGCTACGCCGTCGCTGCCGAAATGTTGCTTGCTGGTGACGACCTCACTGCGCAGCGGGCGCATGAACTTGGTCTCGTCAATCACGTCGTGCCCGATGGCCAAGCTCTCACCAAGGCCAAGGAAATTGCTACGCGCATCGCACGGAACGGGCCGCTCGCCGTTCAGGGGATTCTCGCTACATTGCGCGAAACCGAAGCGATGCCCGAAGCCGACGCGTTCAACATTGAGATGAAGCACGGCGGCAAGGTCATGCAGTCGAAGGACGCTGCCGAAGGCCCGCGTGCGTTCCTCGAAAAGCGCGATCCCGTCTTCACCGGCGAATGAGAAGGGCGAACCAATGAGTTCGTCACGCAAACCAACAGTGATCGTTGCTGGCCTAGGCGATACCGGTGCACTCATCGCCACTCGCTTGGCGCGCACATGCAACGTCGTAGGCATCTCGACGCGCCCTGCGCTTGTGAGCGGCCAGGAATTGGGAACGCGCCTCATCGACCTCCCCCGATGGCGACGCACCTATCTCATTCCCTATCGGCGCTTCCGCAAACTCGACTCGGTCGATGTCATCCACGGTCGTATCTCGAGCGTCGACTTCAACAGTTCCAAGATTTCTGTTGAACTCGCCAATGGTTCATCTCGCGAGGTTGCCTACGACTACTTCGTGATTGCAACAGGCGTTTCGAACGGCTTCTGGCGACACGACCGTGTCGAAGACCTAGCAACGATCGACACCGAACTTTCTGCCATCAATGCTGAACTCGCGAGTGCCTCAAGCATCGCTGTCGTAGGTGGCGGTGCAACCGGCGTAAGCGTTGCCGACAATCTCGCTCGCGGCGGAAATGCATCAGTGCATCTCTTCCATAGTGGCGATGAACCACTGCCCGGTTATCACCCCAGCGTTCGTCGCTGGATGGCGCGCCAGCTCGCAA
>JBIIGP010000110.1:0-6462 GCA_044236415.1 Acidimicrobiales bacterium
AGACCCGAGGCCGACAACCCCGTGGCGTGGCGACCAGGCTGCCCCCACCGGCCACTCATCGGATCTCCCCGTCCTTTCAGGGAGTGCACCACAACATGCTTCGCCTCCAACTACCGCTCGGTGAGCGCTACACAGACGCCACACCCGGCGAACTCGCCGATCGCATCGCCGCGGCGAAGGCCACCCTTGGCGACCGGCTCTTCATCCTCGGTCACCACTATCAGCGCGATGAGGTCATGGAATGGGCCGATGCACGTGGCGACTCCTTCCGACTCTCGGTGCTCGCGCAAGAACAACCCCAAGCCGAATACATCGTCTTCTGTGGTGTGCACTTCATGGCCGAGTCGGCTGACATCCTCACCGGCGACCACCAAGCGGTGATCCTCCCCGACCTCAACGCGGGCTGCTCGATGGCTGATATGGCCGATCTCGAAGAAGTCACCGAAGCGTGGGAAACCCTCGCCGCCACGACCGACATCTCGAAGGTCATCCCCATCACCTACATGAACTCCTCGGCAGCGCTGAAGGCGTTCGTGGGTGAACACGGTGGAGCGGTGTGCACCTCTTCAAATGCCCGAGCCGTTCTTGAATGGGCGCTTTCGCTCGGCGATCGCGCCGAGGACGGAGCCGGTGGCGAGCAGGTGCTGTTCTTCCCCGATCAACACCTCGGCCGCAATACCGCAATCGACCTTGGTTTCTCTCACGACCAAATGCGCGTGTGGGATCCCCGACGCGAACACGGTGGGTTGACCGAAGCCGACGTGAAGGACTCCACCTTCCTTCTGTGGAAGGGTCATTGCTCGGTGCATCAGCGATTCCGCCCCGAGCACATCGCGGCGTTCCGCGAGGCGAACCCCGACGGCATCGTGGTTGTGCATCCCGAATGCGCTCACGATGTGTGCGAACTCGCCGATCAAGTTGGTTCGACCGATTACATCATTCGTGCCATCGAGAACGCACCGGTTGGCGCGGTCATTGGTGTTGGTACCGAGATCCATCTCACGAACCGACTGAACAACGAGACGCCCGACAAAACCGTGGTGTCGCTTGATCCGCTCGTGTGCCCGTGCTCGACGATGTTCCGCATTGATGGGCCACATCTGTGCTGGGTGCTTGAGAACCTCGTGAATGGCAAGGTCGTCAATCGCATCACGGTTGACCCCGACACCACCGAGTGGGCGAAGGTCGCGCTCGACCGCATGCTGCAAATCACCTGAGCAAACGTTTGCTCGGCGAGTTGTTCGTCAGTCCATACCCAACAGCGGCCGCAGGAACTGTCCCGTGTAGCTCTTCTTTGTCGCGGCCACCTTTTCGGGTGTGCCTTCGACGAGCACCGAGCCACCGCCACTGCCGCCCTCGGGACCAAGATCAATCAACCAGTCAGCAGTCTTGATGACGTCGAGGTTGTGTTCGATCACCAGCACGGTGTTGCCCTGATCGACAAGGCGGGAAAGCACGGTGAGAAGTTTGCGGATGTCTTCGAAGTGAAGGCCCGTGGTCGGCTCATCAAGGATGTACACGGTTCGACCCGTTGAACGCTTCGAAAGTTCGCTGGCGAGCTTCACGCGTTGCGCCTCACCACCGGAAAGCGTTGTGGCCGGCTGGCCGAGACGCACATAGCCAAGACCAACGTCGACCAAGGTCTGCAGATGACGGGCGATAGCTGGCTGGTTAGCGAAGAACTCGACGCCTTCCTCGCAACTCATGCTGAGGATGTCGGAGATGTTGTGATCTTTGAAGGTGATGTCGAGCGTGTCGCGGTTGTAGCGAGCGCCCTTGCACACTTCACACGGCACATACACATCGGGAAGGAAATGCATCTCAATCTTGATGGTTCCGTCGCCTGAGCAGGCTTCGCAGCGACCGCCGGCCACGTTGAAGGAGAACCGACCGGGCAGATACCCACGCACCTTCGCTTCGTGCGTTTGGGCGAAGAGTTTGCGGATGTGATCGAACACGCCGATGTAGGTGGCGGGGTTCGAACGCGGCGTGCGACCAATCGGCGACTGATCGATGTTGATGACCTTGTCGACTTGTTCCATCCCATCGACGCTCTTGTGCAGGCCTGGCGGAGTCTTTGATCCGTAGACCTTCTGCATAAGCGCTCGGTGGAGGATGTCGTTGACGAGTGTCGACTTCCCTGAACCCGACACACCAGTCACCGCAATGAAGGTGTGAAGCGGGAATTCAACGTCGATGTTCTTCAAGTTGTGCTCGCGAGCGCCGCGCACCACGAGTTGATCGGCGCCTGGAGAGCGGCGCATTTCCGGAACGGGAATTGAACGACGGCCGGACAGGTACTGACCTGTCACCGATTCTTTCGACTTCAGCAGGCCCTTGACTGGGCCGGCGTAAACGATGTCACCACCGTGTTCGCCTGCACCGGGACCGATATCGACGACATAGTCGGCGACCTTGATGGTGTCTTCGTCGTGTTCGACGACCAACACCGTGTTGCCCAGTTCACGAAGGCGAATAAGCGTGTCGATGAGTCGGCGGTTGTCTCGCTGATGCAAACCGATCGACGGTTCGTCGAGCACATAAAGCACACCGACAAGACCAGAACCAATCTGCGAGGCAAGGCGGATGCGCTGTGCTTCGCCACCTGCGAGGGTTGCGGCGGAACGAGACAGTGAGAGGTAGTCGAGACCCACGTCGAGCAAGAAGCCCATACGTGCATTGATTTCCTTCACAACGCGCTCGGCGATCAAGCGATCACGCTCGGAAAGCGTCAATCCGTTAAGCGCGGCCGCGGCGTCGCCGATCGACATTCCGCAAATCTCGGCGATCGAATGCCCATCAATCGTGACACCGAGGCTGAACGGAGCAAGACGCGAACCTTCGCAATCGGGGCACGGCACTTCGCGCATGTAGCCCTCGATCTGTTCGCGCTGCGCATCGCTCTCTGCATCGGAATGACGACGCTGCAGCCAAGGAACGAGACCTTCGAACTTCGCGTCGTAGGACCGCTGCCGCCCATAACGGTTCTTGTAGCGAACCTGCACCCGACCAGTGGCTCCGGTGCCATGCAACAGAAGTTTCTGTTGCTTCTTCGGAAGTTTGTTGAACGGAACGTCGGGATCGATCTCGTAGACATCGCACACCGATTCAAGAAGACGACCGAAGTACTGCGTGCGGGCAGTGGCCCACGGCGCAAGCGCTCCTTCGGTAACGCTGAGATCGGGATTGGGAATGACGAGTTCGGCATCGACCTCGAACTTTGTGCCCAGACCATCGCAGTGTTCGCACGCGCCATACGGCGAGTTGAACGAGAAATTTCGGGGAGCCAGTTCCTCATAACTCAGACCACAACTCGGGCAACCGAGGTGCTGGGAGAACGTGAGGATTTCATCGTCAAGACCGGAGTCGTCTCCCCCGCCCACGATCTGCACTTCCGCAACGCCTTCGGCAATGCGCAGCGCGGTTTCGAGCGAGTCGGTGAGACGGCGATCGATGCCAGCCTTCTTCACAAGGCGGTCGACCACGATCTGAATGGTGTGCTGCTCGTAACGAGCCAGTTCGATCTTGTCAGTGAGTTCATGTAGTTCGCCGTCGATGATGGCTCGGGCAAAACCCTGCGAGGCCAAGTCGGCAAGCAGCGTGTCGTAGGTGCCCTTACGGCCGCGGACGACTGGGGCAAGAACCTGGAACTTGGTGCCGTCGGGAAGTTCGAGGACTCGGTCGACAATCTGCTGCGGGGTCTGGCGCTTGATGACGGACCCATCGACCGGGCAATGCGGAACGCCGATGCGGGCATAGAGCAGGCGAAGGTAGTCGTAGACCTCGGTAATGGTTCCGACGGTGGAACGAGGGTTGCGGGAGGCCGACTTCTGATCAATGGAGATCGCGGGCGAAAGACCCTCAATGAAGTCGACATCGGGCTTGTCCATCTGGCCGAGGAACTGGCGGGCATAGGCCGACAACGACTCGACGTAGCGGCGCTGGCCTTCGGCGTAGATCGTGTCGAATGCAAGAGATGACTTGCCCGAACCAGAAAGGCCGGTGAAAACAATGAGGCGATCTCGGGGAAGTTCAATCGAGACGTTGCGAAGGTTGTGCTCTCGGGCACCACGAATGACCAGTTGATCCACGGCGGGAGCCTACTGTCGCCCCGAATCAGAACGATGCTCGAAGCGGAGGTTCAGCCCACTTCGCGAAGTTCTCGACGCAGTTCCTTGATTTCGTCTCGGAGTCGAGCCGCGTATTCGAATCGAAGGTCGGCCGCAGCTTCCTTCATCTCTTCCTCGAGGGTGAGCACCAAACGACCAAGTTCATCGGCCGGCAGTTCAGCAAGATTCGAGCGCACCTTGTCGCGAGCAGTTGATCTTTTGCCATTTCCGGGAACCGGAGCGCCTGAGGTTCCTCGAAGTGTCGCGAGGATGTCGGTGACGGCCTTGCGAATGGTTTGCGGGTTGATGCCGTGTTCTTTGTTGTAGGCCTCTTGCAGGCCACGACGACGATTCGTTTCCGAAATTGCTCGCTGCATTGAGTCGGTGATCTTGTCGGCGTACATGATGACCTGACCGTCGACATTTCGAGCAGCACGTCCGATGGTCTGAACAAGAGCAGTTTCCGAACGGAGGAAACCTTCCTTGTCGGCATCGAGAATTGCGACCAAAGACACTTCGGGAAGATCGAGACCCTCACGAAGGAGGTTGATGCCGATCAACACGTCGAATTCACCAAGGCGAAGGTCACGAAGGATCTCGATGCGCTCAATGGTGTCGACTTCGCTATGGAGGTAACGAACCTTCACGCCAAGCTCGAGGAGATAGTCGGTGAGATCCTCGGACATCTTCTTGGTGAGGGTTGTAACCAGCACACGATCGCCGTTGGTGACGCGCTTGTTGATTTGTTCGATGAGGTCGTCGATCTGACCCTTCGTGGGCTTGACCACGATCTCGGGGTCAACGAGGCCGGTCGGGCGAACAACCTGCTCGACAATGGCTGAAGAGTTCTCGAGTTCGAATGGCCCCGGCGTTGCCGAAAGGAACACAACCTGACCAATGCGGCCCATGACCTCGTCGAAAGTCAGTGGGCGGTTGTCTGCTGCTGATGGAAGGCGGAATCCGTGCTCAATGAGGGTCTGCTTACGAGAACGGTCGCCGGCGTACTGGCCGCGCACCTGCGGAACTGCCTGATGACTTTCGTCCATGACGACGAGGAAGTCGTCGGGGAAATAGTCAAGAAGCGTGTACGGAGCTTCGCCTGGTTCACGACCATCGATATGGGCCGAGTAATTCTCGATGCCGTTACAGAATCCGAGTTCCGCCATCATCTCGAGGTCGTATTGGGTGCGCATACGCAGACGCTGCGCTTCAAGCAGTTTGTTCTCGCCCTCAAACTTCGCCAGTTGTTGTTGCAACTCAGCTTCGATGCGCGTCATTGCAGTGCGCATACGTTCGTCGCTGGCGGCGTAATGCGTTGCCGGAAACACAACGAGTTCTTCGAGTTCGGTGATCTTTTCGCCGGTAAGTGGGTCGACCACGATGATTCGCTCAATGTCGTCACCAAAGAGTTCGATGCGAATCGCGGTTTCGTCGTATGCCGGGTGAATCTCGATGGTGTCGCCACGAACGCGGAATTTTCCGCGAATCAGGTTCATGTCGTTACGTTCGTACTGCATATCGACAAGGCGACCAAGAATGGCACGTTGCTCGTGAGTCTCGCCCTGACGGATCACCAACATTTGGTCGGCATATTCCGCAGGATTGCCGAGGCCGTAGATACACGACACCGACGCAACCACGATCGTGTCTCGGCGAGTCAACAGCGCCGAAGTTGCCGCGTGACGCAATCGCTCGATCTCGTCGTTTACTGACGAATCCTTCTCGATGTAGGTGTCGGAGGCCGGCATGTAGGCCTCGGGTTGGTAGTAGTCGTAATAGGAAACGAAGTACTCGACACGATTCTCGGGGAAGAACTCGCGGAACTCGTTGGCCAACTGCGCGGCCAAGGATTTGTTCGGAGCCATCACCAGTGTGGGCCGCTGCAACTTCTCAATCGTCCATGCAATGGTTGCGCTCTTGCCCGAACCAGTAATGCCAAGCAGCGTTTGGAAGCGATTTCCCGCTTCGATGCTCGCCGTCAGTTGCTCGATCGCCTTGGGCTGATCGCCCGCCGGCTGAAAATCAGAAACGAGTCGAAACGGCGGCATCGGAGGAGTCTACGAAGGCTTGGGGCCATTGCTCCCGGCACTTCGGCGGTCGCCGTCTAACCTTGACCGGACGGCCCGTGACCCTGGAAGAGGAACGACACACATGCGCGACGCTTTGGGTTCGGTGCAATCGGTACTAGTTCTCGGTGGAAACTCCGAAATTGCTTTGGCCATCGTTGACCGGCTCGTGGCCAGTCGCTGCAAGAAGGTCGTTCTCGGCGTTCGCTCCCCCGCCTCGGCAACGACCACCCTCAATCGCCTTCGTTCTGCTGGCGTCGATGCCGACACCATCGTGTTCGATGCGC
>JBIIGP010000111.1:0-6457 GCA_044236415.1 Acidimicrobiales bacterium
TGGTGCTCGCAGCTGCGGGCAACGCCTATCTCGTTCGCCGAGCATTTAACAAGACCGACTGGCTGAACGAGCCGCTCCTTGAAGGCAACTCAAACAACTAGTCGAGAGTCCGTACAACGAAGAAGGCCCACCTCGAGAGGCGGCCCTTCTTGCGTTAGAGAATGAAGTTGCTAGGCGTTGACCGTTTCGGCCGGAGCCTCGATGCCACTGCCAAAGCGCTTCGATACAACGAGTGCGCCAACCACAACCACAAGTGCTGCGCCGGCAACGACGAAGCGGATGTTGTTGTGCTGCAGTTCGATCATGGCGGGAAGCACCAACAGCGACACAAGGTTCATCACCTTGATAAGCGGGTTAAGTGCTGGGCCAGCGGTGTCCTTGAATGGATCGCCAACCGTGTCGCCGATGACAGCAGCCTTGTGGGTTTCGGAACCCTTGCCGCCTTCGTTGCCATCTTCGATGTACTTCTTAGCGTTGTCCCATGCGCCACCTGCGTTGGACAGGAAGTTGGCCATGAGCTGACCAGTCACGATCGCGGCGGCAAGGAATGCACCAAGTGCAAGGTAACCAATGCCGAAACCGATGATGACGGGCGTAAGGACTGCGAGAAGTGCAGGCGTGGAAAGTTCACGAAGCGATGCACGGGTGCAGATGTCGATCACTGCACCGTGATCAGGACGCTCGGTGTAGTCCATGATGCCGGGCTTCTCGCGGAATTGACGGCGAACCTCTTCAACAACTGTTCCGGCTGTGCGAGACACAGCGCGGATCGCAAGTGAAGAGAACAAGAACGCAACCGAACCACCGATAAGGAGACCAATGAATGTCTTCGGATCGGCGACGTTGATCGAAACAAGACTGGCAAGCGTGCCGTCAAGTTCTGCGTAGGCAACCTGCACAACGTCGGTTGTGGCGCGCACGATTGTTTCAGCGTACGAAGCGAACAACGCAACGGCGGCGATAACGGCTGAGCCGATAGCGAAGCCCTTGGTAACGGCCTTCGTGGTGTTACCCACTGCATCGAGGCCAACCATGATTCGCTCGGGTTCACCCTCGAACTCGCCAGCCATTTCCGCAATACCTGCGGCATTGTCGGCAACCGGGCCAAAGGTGTCTTCGGCCACGATGATGCCGGTGGTGGCAAGCATGCCGATGCCGGTAAGGGCAACGAGGTACAGCGAGAACGCAACGTTGCCGCCGCCAAGACCAAGTGCAGCGCCAATGGCGACAGCAATTGCGACGAGGGCCCACACTGCGGATTCAAGACCGAGAGAAATGCCCTCGAGCACCGTGGTGGCGGGGCCAGTGCGGGCTGCCTTGGCGATGTCCTTTACGGGCTTGGTCTTGGTTGAGGTGAAGTACTGCGTGATCTTTGAAGCAGCAAAGCCAAGGATGACACCAACAACGATGGCGCCAAAGAGGCGAGCGCCGGGGTGTGAAATTGTCGAACCCTTGGGGTTACCGATGTAAAGGAAGGCAACAAGGCCAGCGCCAATGATGGCGATGATCTGAGCGGTGTAGATACCGCGGTTGATGGCCTTCAGTGCATCGTTGCCATCGCTGGGTCGGCCCTTCACCACGAAGATGCCGATCATTGATGCAACAAGACCGATGGTCACAACGGCAAGCGGGAAGATAAGGCCCTTCACGGCAACGCCGCCGCCGCTGATGATGGTGACACCATCGAGCTCAAGCTTGTCAACGCCAAGGCCGATGGCCTGGAACGCTGAGACGCCGAGGATGATCGACGCCACAAGCGTGACGGCGAAGGACTCGAAGAGATCGGCGGCCATGCCGGCGCAGTCGCCCACGTTGTCGCCAACGTTGTCGGCGATTGTGGCGGGGTTGCGGGGGTCGTCTTCAGGGATGCCTGCTTCGACCTTGCCAACAAGGTCGGCGCCAACGTCGGCAGCCTTGGTGAAGATGCCGCCGCCAACGCGGAGGAACAGTGCAAGCAGCGAACCGCCGAAGCCGAAGCCAATGAGGATCGAGGTCGAGGTGTTCTGGAACAGCATGACGATGACGACGGTGCCAAGAAGGCCGAGGCCAGCGGTCAGGAGACCAGCGACGCCACCGGTGCGGAAGGCGACCTTGAGGGCGGCATTGAAATCGCTACGACGCGCTGCGGCTGCGGTGCGGACGTTGCCACGAACAGCGAGCCACATGCCCAAGAAGCCGATTGCCGCAGAGAAGAGGCAGCCCATGATGAAGGCGGCGGTGCGGAAAATGCCTGACTGCAGGAAGGACATAACTTCCTCGCCGCCAATGACGCTCTTTCCACCTACTTCAAGAACCGGCATCTTGTTGATTGCAGTTGAGGTGAGAAACACCACAACGGCAAGCGGGATAACGATGATGCCGATCGTGCGGAACTGACGCTTGAGGTAGGCGAGTGCGCCTTCCTGAATCGCGCCAGCGATTTCCTGCATTTTGTCGGTGCCTTGTTCCTGCTTGAGGACGCCGCGCATAAGCACGACGCCAAGAATCAGGGCGATCACAGCAACGGCGGCGGCGAAAATGAGCCACCCCCACTCGGTGCTGGTGAGCGTGAAGGCCTGGTAGCCACCTTCGGCGGCGAGAACCTGGGTCATCTGGTCCATCCTGGTGAGGGCTCCTCGGTATGTGGAGCGGGCAAAAAACGCGCACGGGACGGGCCCGTGCGAGGCCCGAACAGTACCGCGAGACGCTCTCCGGACCTGAAATGGGCGATTCGGGGCCAAATACGTGGGTCGGGCACGGGTGCACGGAGTGCGAACATGGGTCCATGGCCTCATCCGATGATCCCCACGGACACGGGCATTCCCATGGGGTTTCGGTCCGGGCGGGGGCTCGTCACACCGGCCGGCTCTGGGCCGTGGTGGCGATCTTGGCGGTGTTCCTCGCGGTTGAGGTGGCCGGAGCAATCGTCACCAATTCGCTGTCGCTGCTGTCAGATGCGGGTCACATGCTGACCGACCTGGTCGGCATCGGCATGGCGCTGGCTGCCATTCATGTTGCGAATCGGCGCGTACAGCAGTCGCATCGCACCTTCGGTTTGTATCGACTCGAAATCCTGGCTGCCTTGGCTAATGCGGTGTTGTTGTTTGCCGTCGGCCTCTATGTGTTGTGGGAGGCAGTCGATCGACTTCGCCACCCTGAGTCGGTGCAAAGCGGTGAGATGTTGGTCATCGCGATTGTTGGCGCTCTCGCAAATGTTGTGTGCTTCCTGCTTCTGCGTGAAGGTGCCAATGACAGTCTGAACATTCGCGGCGCGTATCTCGAAGTTCTGGCCGACTTACTCACGAGTGTGGGTGTGATCTTCGCTGCACTCGTGATTGCGTTTACGAGTTGGGATTGGGTTGACCCGATCATCGGTGCCGGAATTGGTCTCTTTATTTTTCCTCGAACATGGAAACTCGGCGCGCAAGCGATTCGCGTTTTGGTTGAGGCTGCACCACCGCATCTCGATGTCGAAGCTGTCCGCGTTGACCTTGCTGAAGTCGAGGGTGTGGTGAACGTGCACGATTTGCACGTCTGGACGCTCACATCGGAAATGGATATGGCGAGCGCACATCTCGTCGTAGCCGACGAGTCTGACTTTCATGCAGTTCTTGATCGTGCCCGCGAACTGCTGCACGTGAAGTACGGCATTGAGCACTCGACATTGCAGGTTGAACCTGCGTCGCATACGGGATGCGACGACGTCGACTGGTGAACGCGTCGATCAGTTCTTAATCGCCAATTGCATAGAACTGACCACCACGAGTGCCGACATAGATTCGGCCCTTCCAAACAGTGGGCGTTGACTCAATGCACCCATTGAGTTTCACGGTCCACTTGAGCGGCGGATCGACTCGAGGATTCGAAACGTCGTAGGCGTTGAGGTTTCCCTGGCAGTCGCCTTCGATCAGCGTGTTGTCGACGACAACAGGTGATCCCCAAGTTTGGGATCCAAGATTTTTTTGCCAAACAATCTCGCCGGAGTTCTGGTCAATGCCAAGGACTCGTCCAGCGTTTGTCGCCGCATACACAATGCCGTTTGCAATGGCAGAAGTTGCCCAAATTCCTTGTTTTCCGGGGGCTTGGTCTTTGACGGACCACACAATCGGATTGTCTGGTTTTGTCGGATCAAGCTTCACGATCTGGCCGACTTCGGTAGATCTGGCGTTCCGTCGTTCATATTCGGAACCGATATAGAGGAATCCGTCCTTGTCGGCGACGATCGATGCGTCGGTGTCATCGCCGGTCCAGAACCGGAATGTTCGCGTTGGTGTTCCGCCCGACTTCAACTTGCTGATGTCCCAGCCCTGCACCAGGCCGCCGGAGTTCGCGAAGTACACGGTGTTCCCCGTGATCGCTACGGAGTTTTCGATAGAGAACTGTCGGTCAGTGATGTTTGACTGGAGTTCGGCGTCCCAACTTGGGGTCTTGAACACAACCTGGGGTGCAACAGTGACTTTGCCAGCGGCGTCGTATCCGCGGTTCAACTTAACGATGTAGAACCAGCTGTTCTCGCCGCCTTCGAACATGTAGTCGTCGATGATGAGTGGTGAGCCATCCCAGTCATCGTTCCAAACCTGTTGCACTCCGTCATACGCGGAAAGCTTCCAGAGTTCAACCGGTGTTGGACCTCGGTCCGTGGCGATGATGTGCAAGAAGTTGTCTCGCGAACCGCTGTAGGTGAGCGGAAAGCCATCGGGATCGGTAGTCACCGTTCCCTTGATGATGTCGCCGGTTTTGAATGGGCTGATGATGTCTTTGCCGGTCTCTGCATCGAGCCAGTGGACTGCGTAGTCATATGCACCGAACGACACAATCGTTTTGCCGTTGGACTCATAAACATTTGGATTGCCCGTCCAACCAGTTCCGCACCACGTTGAGGTGCCGGAGCCGTCGTTCGATTTTCCGCACATACCGCCGTTCTGTGGGTAGGACCACAGAATCTTTGGTGCCGAGGGGACGGGGCCTAGTCCATAGAACGAGCGTGTTGGATTTCCGCGGAACGTGAGAACTCCTGGAACTTTCGTGCTCCACATGGAACCTGAAGATTTTGGGTTCACCCAACCGTCGTACGGAGCTTCGGTGGTTGTCGTGGTTCCCTTGGCAGTGGTTGTCGGAGATTCAGAGGAAGCGTTGTCGCTGTCGGCTGTTTTTGAATCCGAGCCATTGGTGACGATGAGTAGCCCAGCGACGATGACGGCCACAGCGACCACCGCCAGGCCGAAGACTCGCCATGGAGTTTTGGGGACGGGTTTGGCGTGCTTCATTGCGATACCCGATTCGGATCCGGGGGAACGCCAACCGATCAGCCAGCGCTGCCTTCGGCAACCAGACGCTCAAGCACGAGTTCGGGGTTGTCGGCCTCGAGGCGCTCGAGCCAGAACTGGCTTTCGAACAGCGCCATGAGCGTACCGTCGGCCTTCTCAAGGATTCGGACACCCCGCATCCCTTGCAACTTTGATGCGCTTTCTCGGTCGGTGCGTCGGGCAACTTTGTAATTCGTCGGCGAGAGTTCAACGGGAGCACCGAACTCGTTTTCGAGTCGGTAGACGGCAACGTCGAACTGCATGGGGCCAACTGCAGCGAGAACTGGAGCGGAATCGCCCTGATCGATATCGCGCAGAACCTGAACGACACCCTCTTCATCGAGCTGGGCGATTCCTCGACGGAATTGCTTGTAGCGAGCCGTGTCCTTCACTCGTGCCACTGAGAAGTATTCAGGAGCGAAACTGGGAATCGCTGGAAACTCGACGGGTTGATCGAGCCAGAGCGTGTCGCCAACTCGAACATCGGTGGCATTGACAAGCCCGACAACATCGCCAGGAAATGCTTCATCGATGGTTTCGCGTTCTGAACCGAATACCTGATGGGCATATTTGGTGGCGAATGGTTTACCGGTCGTGCCGTGGGTGATGACCATGCCACGTTCGAACTTGCCGGAACACACGCGCAGGAACGCAATGCGGTCGCGATGCGACGGGTCCATGTTCGCTTGAACCTTGAAGACAAATCCTGAAAAGGGATCGTCGAGTTTGCGAATATCGCCTTCGGTATCGGGGCGCGCACTTGGCGAAGGTACGAGATCAATAATTGCGTCGAGCAACTTGCGTACGCCGAAGTTGGTGAGCGCAGAACCAAAAAATGCAGGTGTGGACTGCGCGCCGACAAACAACTCGACGTCGAGATCGGCACCAACTTCATCGAGCAACGTGATGCCATCAAGGGCGGCCTGCCACGCATCGCCCTCATCGATTGCTGCTTGCGCAGGGTCAACAACTTCTTCTGGTGCTTCGGTCGCGCCACGTGCCACGCGAGTGAAACGAGTGAATAAGCCGTCGCGGCGATCGATAACGCCGCGGAAGTCGCCAGCGATTCCAACTGGCCACGTCACGGGTGTAACGACAAGGCCAATTTGTTGTTCGATCTCGTCAATCAACTCGAGCGGGTCGAGGCCGGGACGATCCCACTTGTTGATGAA
>JBIIGP010000112.1:0-6412 GCA_044236415.1 Acidimicrobiales bacterium
AAAGGGTCATGATGCGTACACTTCGACGATGACCGTCGAGCAGACGCCCGGAGTGACCTTCTCGGCGCCCCCGGCTGCCTCCGCCCCGCTACCCCCGCCAAACAGGGCCCGACGGGCACAGAGCAACGCCGTGAAGGCCCGTCAGGTGCAACGCGTGGTCACCCGGATCGATCCATGGTCCATGTTGCGGGTCTCGCTGTCGTTCGCCTTCTGTCTCTGGATGATCATCGTTGTTGCTGGCGTGCTGCTGTGGCAGGGGGCGGTCGTCACAGGCAGCATCGGCAAGGTTGAGGACTTTCTGGCCCAGTTGTTGGCCGAAAGTTCCTTCACGATCGACGGAATCAAGGTCTTTCAGGGCGCTGCGGTCGCCGGGTTCGTGCTTTTTGTGGCCGGAGCGCTCTTCGCTGCCGTGACCAGTGTGTTGTTCAATCTCATTGCCGGAGCCTTTGGTGGACTTCGGTTTACGGTGGTCGAACTCGAGACGGCACAGGCGGCCCCCGACCAACGATCCTGAACCGGTTTTCCCGGCTGCAGGGGGGTCCGGTATGGTGACGCCCCGGCCAGTTCGGGGCTATAGCTCAGTTGGTTAGAGCGCACCCCTGATAAGGGTGAGGTCGCTGGTTCGATTCCAGCTAGCCCCACGATGAAAATGTTCCGACGGGCCATGGTTGCCATCGGCATGGGGGCGCTTGTCGCCGCCGCCGTTCGGCTCCGCGGATCGGGTGTTGCTCCGCCCCGCTCTGGCGGGTGGCGCGAGCTCGCCGGACCGGATCTGGACTGACATGGCTCGTATCGGAATCTTGGGCGTAGGCGCAGTCGGCGCGCGTCTCGCTCGACAACTTGTGTCCACCGATGACGACGATGTTGTGCTTCGTGACGAACGACGTAATCGCGTTGAATTGGTTGCAAACAGTCTTGGTGATCGCGCAAGCATCGACCGAGGGGCCTTGGATGAACCGCTTGATGTCGATGTCGTCGTGTTGGCCGGTCCAGCTCGAACCCAAACACATGTTGCTGAACAGTTTGTTCGTCGCGGCATTCATGTGGTCAGCACAACCGATGATTTGACCGATGTTCGGGCGCTTTTGGCGCTTGATCAGCAAGCACGCGAACGCAACGTACATGTAGTGATTGGTGCTGGCTTTGCCCCCGGACTCACGTGTGTGCTTGCTGCACATGCTGCAAAAAAATTCGAACAGGTCGACGAGGTTCACATCGCGAAGTCGGGCACTGGTGGTCCCGCGTGCGCGCGTCAACATCATCGTGCACTTGGTCGTGGCGCGATCGACTGGCGTGACGGGTCGTGGGATGCACGACCGGGTGGCTCTGGTCGCGAACTGTGCTGGTTCCCTGATCCCATTGGTCCGCAGGATTGCTACCGAGCCGAACTTCCCGATTCACTTGTGTTGGTTCCTGCCTTTCCGGGTGTGCGCCGTGTGACCTCTCGAGTGTCGGCGACCCGTCGTGATCGCCTCACCGCTCGGCTTCCGATGCTCTGGCCCACTGATCCCGAAGGCGGGCCAGGCGCCGTGCGCGTCGAAGTTCGCGGCCGCAGCAATGGCCGTGGTTCGGTGCTCATCTATGGGGCAATGGACCGGCCCGCGGTTGCTGCCGGGGCAGTTGCCGCAGTTGCGAGCCGATTCATTGTCAACGGCTCTCTTCGGAGATTCGGGGCGGCGGGCTTGGCCGAATCCGTTGATTCCCTCGCGTTCCTCGCCGAATTGGCTCGCCGGGGTGTCCGGGCTGCGGTGTTTGAGGGTGAAGCCGGGGCCTAAGGCCCTTGTGCGATCGGGTCACCAGGAAATCTGGGCTGGATGACTCAGAAAAAAGGGCCGGGGTGACCAGAAAACTGCCCGCGCTCGTTCCTA
Organism: Acidimicrobiales bacterium; assembly: GCA_044236415.1. Taxonomy (GTDB): domain Bacteria; phylum Actinomycetota; class Acidimicrobiia; order Acidimicrobiales; family Acidimicrobilacustridaceae; genus Acidimicrobilacustris. The sequence continues at coordinate 1,869 of JBIIGP010000112.1, forward strand.
GGGTGTCGACCCGGCAATCAACCGGTTGCGGGGATGGGCGGCGGAAGGGGAGGTTTCGCCGAACTCTGGGAGCGGGAACGTGCGCACGCACGAAGGGGAGTCACATGAACGGGCAATCAATGGGCCCCGAAGTTGCAGCGTTGGTCGAGAAAGGGCTTGAGGTCGTCCCCAAAGTGGTGGCCTCAATTGCCGCAAACTTTCCTCGACATGTTGAACGAGCAGAACTGATTCGAGCCGGAGCGCTCGGAGTTGTCGAAGCGGCATGGAGATTCGATTCGAATCGGGGTGTTCCATTCGAACGATTTGTCGCAACGCGCATCCGCGGCGCTGTTCTCGATGCCGTGCGTGCCGACGACTGGGCGCCGCGATCATTGCGCGCTGCAGCGCGTCGCATCGAAATGGTTGAGAGCTCGCTTACGGCTCGCTATGGACGCCGACCGACGATTGAGGAACTCGCTGCGGAAGCGGGGACATCTCCCGAGCAGGTCCGTAAGGTCAAAGCACTTCTCGACACCAGTGTTGTTGGGCGACTTGATCAAGGCCAGAGCGACGAGACTGCGGCGGGATTCCGAACCGAAGAACTCGCTGATCGAGGGCAACGAGACATCGTTGAGTTACTCGAGCACGCTGAACTCCTTGCCTATCTCCGCCAAGCACTCGACGAACTGCCGCAGCGCCAGCGCCGGGTGATTCTCGGCCATTTCGTTGATGGCAAGACAACGGCCGAGTTAGCGGGCGAACTAGGAGTCACTCGTTCACGAGTGAGCCAACTTCGCACCGATGCTTTGCATGAACTTCGCCGCTCCATTGCCGGACACTACGAACCAGTTCCAATGCGCAAGGACCGACCGATTCAGGCGGGGCCTGCGACATTCCCGGTATCGACAACTGCGTGATCAGCGACGTCGGTGTCGGTAAAACCTCCGCTGACAATGATCGTCACAGCGACACCAACGACGATCCCTAACTCGAGTCCAACGGTGAATCGGACAATCGCGGCATCAAGCGAATTGGGAATGAAGACCGCGGTAAGTGAGCTGAAATTCAGCGCGACCCACCAGGCCAACGCCGCAACTGCTCCGACCATGGAGACAACTTTCAACCGTCGCGAAGAACTACGAAGCACAACGCACGCGACAGCTAAGACTCCGGCAAGCACCGACGCGAGGAGAGACAGCCGTGGAGGAGTGAAGCCGCTCGGGGTTGCTGTCCATCCACCGATCGCCACGATGATCGCGAGTGCTGCCCCGACAAGCAGCGCCGAGCTGCTTGCGGTCCAGGCCCGGCGGAACCCAAGGGTCACGATTGCTGCGGCAGCGACGATGGTGAGAAGGAGCTCAAGAAGGGGGCCGTGGGAGGGGAGTTTGGTGAGTTGTCCCCGAATCACCATTGGCATGTCATCAACTGTCACTAGGACGGTCCAGTTGGTGTCAGCGGGGACCCCATTCATGGCGTGGAGGCGGTGGTCATGCCATGACACCGATCCATTGTTCGCGATCGTTGACCATTCCGGTTCTGCTGCTGGATCCGCCGATTCGGGAATGGCACCTGACCCCGTCATGTCTTTATTGGTCCACCACGTGGGCGACTTCAGGTTCGCCTGCACCTCGCCGGCGGCGGTGATGCGGAGGTATGGCTCGTTTCGATAACCCGGAATGAGTGCGGTGTGACCGGGTTTGGTCGTCAGTTGGATGACCTCACCACCGTTGTGAACGGCAACGGTGACAGCGTCGGTCGACGGTGCAATCGAGATGATCGATGACTGCCAATCGGTGGGAGAAAGTGAAAGTGAACTTGCCGCCGTTGCGCTTGCACACACGACCCCAGTCGCGATCGCAACAACAAGAATCAGGCGACGCACAACAGTCATGAAGAGACTTAACTCTTTGTCGGATGCTTGCGATATTTGAGAAACAGGACTCCAGCACCAATCACAATGACGGCACAGACACCAAGAAAGACGTAGCGACCGGAAGCATTGGTCTCACTCCCCGCATCGGTGACAGCGTTTGATTCCGTCGCCATCCGAGCGACTGCGGTGGTTGACGAACCACCTGCAGCGGCGACTGCAGTCGTTGCCGGAGCAGCCGACGTGCTGTTGGCGGGCACCACAATTTTTGGCGCGGGCTGGGTCGCTTCTGACTTTTCGCCACCGGCGGCTTGAATCCATGCGATTTCGGTGTTGTTCGTGCAGGTTTGGATGGTGGGAAGCGTGACGGTCTCACCGGCTGGTTGCGCCAACACGAGACTGAAGTCGAAGTCTGCAGAAGAGTTTGCTGGCATTGAGCCGCCAGTCCACGAGATTTCCGTGGCCGACACGGTGGAGGTCCAAGCCCCCGAATTGGTGCCGGTGACAGCAGTTGCTCCGCTCGGAAGTGCAACTCGAACACCAGTGACGGGATTGCCATTGCAACCGTGTTCAATCGAAACGGTGATTGCCGTGCGGCCGGCTTGTTCGGCTTTTGCGCTGGCGTTCGCGTGAGCAAATGCGGGGCCCGCTAACGCCACAAGCGCGGTGAGCGATGCAGCAGAAGCGATGAGAAAGCGTCGGGGGAGGGCCATGTGCATCCTTGACTGTGGTTAGCGACGGACGGGAACTTCGAATGAGGTGCGTTGTTCAGTGAAGTCGCCGGTTCGAACTGCGATTGTGATGGTCCAGGTGCCAGGAATCGATAGCTCGTTTCCTTGAATCACAAAGACTCCGGGCTCTAAGGCTGGCACTTGCCGGGTGATGGGCTCAAGTCCGGCCGATGGTTGCGAGAACTCAATGCTCATGCTGTTCGCCACATTGATCGGTTGGCCAGTCCCATCGGTGTAGCGAACTGCAACGGTATTTGGCCCGACAATCGCCGGATCAACAGAAAGTTGGACGTTGCCGGTGTCGACCCGTTGGGTGATGTCGACTCGGTCTGTCTTCGCTACGACTGCCGTTCGAGCGGGGGGAACGTTGACAACGATCGCGGTGAGCGCAACCACTGCAACCAGGAGTACCGCTTCGGTTCGGATCGTGCGGAGAAGAGTTGCCCAACGAACCGCGAGTTCGCCGTTGTTCTCGGTTGGGCTGGTGAGCGAGGGTACGAGCGTGCGTCGATTCCATGCAGCGATGAGCACGACGATGAGGGTCAGGCCGATTTTGGCGAGAACGAGCTGACCCCAAGTTGTAGTGAGGATCGAGTTCAGATTCGCGTCGGAGCCGGTGATGGTGAGAGTCAGACCGGCGATGGTGAGAGCAATGACGGACCAAAAGGCCATCAGCGAAAATCGACCGATGATCCCAGCGGTTGAGCGAACCGTTTCGGGCGTGCGTAGCGAAAGCACCATCACCAAACCAACGAGTCCGCCAAGCCAGAGCGCAGCCGCAGTGGCATGGATGGCATCGGCAGCCAGAGAGATGGCTTTGGGGGAGAGTTCGGTCGCGTGACCCCAAACGGCGAACGAGACGGTGACAGCAAGACCGCCGTAGAGGGCGAGTGACTGCGACACCACCTTTTTGGAGAGATCTGTCGAAAGGTGGACGGCAGCCAAGCCAATCATCAACAACGCGAGCGACCAACCAAGGTTTTGGTTGAGAACATCACGAAGCACGTTGGAGTCGGTGACAGCACCGGCGCCCTTACCCGTGAGCAGCGCAGCCTGGCTCATCACGATGCCGATCGCGCTGAACAGAGCAAGGATCGAACCAATGCGAACAAACGGAACAATCCGCCAACGATCCTCAGCGCGATCGTGAATGAAGGCCAAGAAAAACGCGACACCCGCGGCCACGAGTGCAGCGAGGTACATGATGAAGCGAGAAATGCCGCCGATGATTTCCCAAAGCCGATCGCCGCTTGAACTCGGCTGCGCGCTTCGGTCAAGCGCCCCGTTACCCACTCCAAAGAGAATCGAGCCGCTTACAGGGTGACCATCGGCAGAAAGAACCCGATACGTCGCGACATACGTGCCGTCGGACAAGGTCTCACTGATTGGTGCAACAAGTGTCCGACCGCCGACAATTTCGCTGTTTCCGGTATCGACAGTCTTTCCATCGGCATTGAGAACACTGAGCCCGCCCGAAATCGTCGTGACTGCTTCACTGAAGGTGATTCGGAGCTCGCTCGGCGAGGTGGGAACCGATTGCCCGTCGGCGGGAGTGGAGCTCTCCAGCGTGGCGTGAGCCGACGCGGCGGTCGTACCGAGAGCGAGAACTCCAACCAGAATCGCGAGTGCGGCGACGAGTTGTCGGGCAATACGGGACATGTGCTCTCGTTTTCCGCGGGTTGGGCAAGACTGTGCGAGTGTCCAATCGTATTCCCATCCCCGAAGCATCCCGGCGCGGTCATCGCAATGTCTGAGCGCGAGTCAGCGATTGCTGTCGAGGGGCACAACGTGACACTCGCGTATGGACGGCACCCGGTCCTGCGTGACGCGTCTTTCGCGTTGCCGACTGGTGCGGTTACTTCGTTGGTTGGTCCCAACGGTGCTGGGAAATCCAGTTTGTTGAACGCGATTGTGGGTTTGCTGCCGGTTGAGTCAGGAACGCTGACGGTAGCGGGTGGTGCACC